>JAESTD010000343.1 GCA_016763755.1 Mucilaginibacter sp. | reverse complement strand
TAATTGAAAATTACGTTGAAAAAACACTGGCTAAAATGTGGCAAACACCGTACCCGTATTGGGATGCTTACCAGTGGAACACGCAACCCGTTGTGGATGATAATAAATACCTGATAGACCCTGCCAAAGTTGTAGATATATCAAAGTATATGACCGCCGATGGAACTTTAACCTGGCAAGCGCCTACCGGGAATTGGATAATTGAGCGTACCGGTATGGTGCCAACCAAGGTAACCAACGCTCCGGCCGCCCCCAATGCTACCGGCCGCGAAGCTGATAAAATGAGCAAGGAGCATATTGCTGCACATTTCAACGCTTACCTGGGTGAGATACTGCGCCGCATACCTGCTGAAGACCGTAAAACCTGGAAAGTTACCGTTGAGGATAGTTACGAAACCGGCGGCCAGAACTGGACAGACGGCTTAATAGAGAAATTTGAAAAAAATTACGGATATGATCCTACACCGTACCTGCCTGTGCTGCAAGGCAAGGTTGTTGGCAGCGAAGATCAGTCTGATCGTTTCTTATGGGATCTGCGCCGATTTGTGGCCGATAGAGTAGCTTACGATTATGTTGGCGGTCTGCGTGATATTAGCCATGAGCATGGTTTAACCACCTGGCTGGAAAACTATGGTCACTGGGGTTTTCCGGGCGAGTTTTTGCAGTATGGCGGGCAGTCTGACGAGATAGGCGGCGAGTTTTGGAGCGAGGGAAGTTTAGGTGATATTGAAAATCGTGCAGCTTCATCATCGGCGCATATTTATGGCAAAACCAAGGTGTCGGCAGAGTCATTTACCTGTGCGGGTGCGCCATTCTCGCGCTACCCGGCATTGATGAAACAACGGGGCGACCGCTTCTTTACCGAGGGTATTAATAATACGCTATTACACGTTTACATCAGCCAGGCTTATGAAGACAAAGCCCCGGGCGTTAATGCCTGGTTTGGAAACGAGTTCAATCGAAAAAACACCTGGTTTTACGATATGGATATCTTCCTGAAATATATCAAGCGCTGTAATATGATGCTGCAGCAAGGTAAATACGTTGCCGATGTTGCTTACTTCATTAGCGAGGATGCGCCTAAGATGACCGGCACGCAAGATCCCAAAATGCCAAGGGGTTATTCGTTCGACTACATCAACGGCGAAGTGATCAAAACCAGGCTAAAGGTGAAAGACGGTAAGCTGGTGTTGCCTGATGGTATGCAGTACAGTATTTTGGTGTTGCCGCAAATGACAACTATTCGCCCGGAATTATTAAAAAAGATAAAAGATCTGATTGAGGACGGCGCGATTGTTTTAGGCCCCAAACCGCAAACATCGCCAAGTTTGCAGGGGTACCCGGCAGCAGATAAGGAAGTGCAAAAACTTGCCGATGAGCTTTGGGGCGATATTAACGGCTCAAGCATCAAAACCAACAAAGTGGGCAAGGGGATGGTGATGAGCAATATGGAGCTACAGGAAGCACTTGACCTGATAAAAGTTGTACCTGATGCAAAGATAGCTGAGAACAAAACGAGCTTATTCATCCACCGTAAAACCGAAGAAGGCTCAATATATTTTATATCTAACCAGGAAGATAAAACGGTGAAGATAAACCCGCAGTTTCGCATTAGCGGTAAACGCCCTGAGTTGTGGGACGCTGTAAGCGGCACTATACGCGAGTTGCCGGCATATACGCGGACAGGCGATGTCACCACTGTACCGTTGGAACTGGCACCAATGGAAAGTGCATTTATCATCTTTAGGCAGGATGCGCAAAATGCTGCATCACCTAAGTTAAACTTTGCTGCGCCTATGCAAACGGTTGCCATCACCAAACCGTGGACTGTTAAGTTTGACAATAAATTACGTGGCCCTGCTAAACCTGTCGTCTTTAAAACCTTAACAGATTGGACGGTGAACGCGAATGATAGCATTCGTTATTACTCGGGCGCGGCATTTTATAATAATACATTTACATTAGCCGCTATAAAAAGGGGGCATAAGGTATTTGTTAACCTGGGCAAGCTTACCGCTATAGCCAAAGTTACTCTTAACGGCGTGCCTGTTGGCGGCGCATGGACAGCGCCTTACAAGGTTGACATAACCAGTGCGTTAAAACCCGGCGAAAACAAGCTGCAAATAAAGATCGTGAATACTTGGGTCAATCGTTTGATAGGGGATAGTAAGTTGCCTGCATCGCAACGCAAAACCTGGGTAAGCGTAAATAAATTTAAGCCAACAGACAAATTGGAAGCATCCGGTTTGTTAGGCCCGGTGAGTATAGAGGTGGTTGATCAGAATTAATAAACAAACAAGAGAAACTAAAAGAATAACACTTTGAAGCGTTCAGGTTACATTATCGCATTCGCATTTATTTCTACAATGGTTGCAGGCACGGCGGCATTCGGACAACGAACAACCGCACTGCAGTGTGAACATCTTATATCACCAATAGGGGTAGACAGTCAACATCCGCGACTTGCCTGGCAAATGGAAGATAACAGCAACGGTGCGGCACAATCTGCCTACCAGGTTTTGGTGGGTACCGATTCTGTGCTGTTAACTAAAAGCCCAACGGTATGGAACTCAGGTAAGATCACATCTTCAAACAACAATATTACCTACCAGGGTAAAGCACTCCAACCCACAACCAAATATTATTGGTTGGTGCGTGCCTGGGGGCGAAGCGGAAAACAATTGCCGGATAGTCGCATCAGTAGTTTTGAGACCGGGCTGATGGGCGTTAACAATTGGAAAGGGTCTTGGATAAGTGATGAAGCCAGCATCAATACACTGCCTGCCCCGTATTTTCGTAAGGCATTCACAGCTAATAAAAAGATAAAATCGGCAAGGGCTTATATTGCCGTTGGTGGTTTGTATGAATTGTATCTCAACGGTAAAAAAGTTGGCAACCACCGTTTAGATCCAATGTATACCCGTTTCGACAGGCGCACGCTTTACGTAAGCTATGATGTTACCAAACAATTGCAGCAAGGTAAAAATGCCATTGGTGTGTTACTGGGCAACGGCTGGTACAATATGCAATCGTTAGCGGTATGGAATTTTGACCGTGCCCCATGGCGCAACAGGCCAACGTTTTGTATGGATTTAAAGATCACTTATGCTGATGGTACAACAACCACTGTTTCTACTAACGACAGTTGGAAATCTCATGACAGCCCAATAACTTTTAACAGCATCTACACGGGCGAACATTATGATAGCCGCCAGGAATTACCGGGATGGAATACGGCAGATTTTAACGATAAAGACTGGAAGGAAGTAATGTTGCGCGCCGCTCCATCGAAACAGATTGTTAGCCAGGTGATGCAGCCTATCCGTAATGTGGATGAGATAGAAGCGAAGTCGATCAAGAAGTTCGATGATACAACCTATGTGGTTGACTTAGGCAGGAATATCTCCGGCGTAACCAAAGTAAAATTAAACGGTGATAACGGCACCATTGTCCGCGTTAAACATGGAGAAAGACTTTATCCTAACGGGCATGTAGATATGTCGAACATTGATGTTTATTATCGCCCGAAAGATAAAAGCGATCCCTTTGGTACAGATATAATCACGCTGAATGGAAAAGGCCCGGTTGAGTTTATGGCCAAGTTCAATTACAAAGGGTTCCAATACGTAGAAATCACCAGCAGTAAACCAATCGACCTAAAAAAAGAAGATGTTACCGGCTACTTTATGCATAGCGATGTAGAACCCGTTGGCAAGATCAGTTCGTCAAATCCACTGGTCGACAGGCTGTGGTGGGCCACCAATAATTCGTACCTGTCCAATCTTTTTGGTTACCCTACAGATTGCCCGCAGCGCGAAAAAAACGGCTGGACAGGCGACGGCCATTTTGCCGTAGAGACCGGCTTATTTAATTTCGACGGCATCACCATCTACGAAAAATGGCTGGGTGACCATCGCGATGAGCAGCAGCCCAATGGCGTATTGCCTGATATTATCCCAACCGGCGGCTGGGGTTACGGTACAGCAAACGGAACTGACTGGACAAGTACCATCGCCATTATTCCGTGGAATTTATATTTGTTTTATGGCGACAGCAAAGCGCTTGCGGATAACTATGATAACATCCGCGCATATGTTAATTATGTAGATGGCATAAGCCCTAAAAATCTTACAACATTTGGTCGTGGCGATTGGGTTCCCGTTAAGTCATCATCATCGTTGGAATATACTTCGTCTATTTATTTCTATGTGGATGCGACTATTTTGGCAAAAGCTGCCAAATTATTTGGTAAACAGGCAGACTACACGCACTACACTGAGTTAGCAGCCAAGATCAAAAAGGCAATCAATGATAAGTATTTCAACAAAGAGACCTGTATCTATGGTAGTGGTGTGCAAACAGAATTGAGCATGGCCCTGCAATGGCATATAGTACCCGAAGAATACCGGCTTAAAGTAGCGCAGAATCTTGCTAAACGTGTAGCGGATGATAAAATGCATATTGATGTTGGGGTATTGGGTGCCAAAGCCGTGTTAAATGCATTGAGCAATAATGGTGAGGCAGAAACGGCTTACAAGCTGGCATCGCAGGATACTTATCCCTCATGGGGATGGTGGATAGTGAACGGCGCTACAACACTTTACGAAAACTGGAACATCCAGGCCGAGCGAGACATCTCATTAAACCACATGATGTTTGGCGAGATAGGCGGTTGGTTCTTTAAAGGCCTTGGCGGTATATTACCTGATGAGGCGCATCCTGGTTTTAAAAATGTGATACTAAAACCAAATTTTGTTTCAGGATTGAATTTATTTACAGCATCGCACAACGGGCCGTATGGTAAAATTATTTCTGCATGGGAGAGGAAAGGGCAGGATGTTGTCTACAATGTCACTATCCCGGCGAATTCATCGGCTACTATAACATTCCCTAACGCGGCTAAAGCAAAGGTCTATTTAAAGGGTGCTTTGATCAAAAACGCAGCAAATTATTCTATCGCAGCAGGTACCTATCAGTTTAGGGTGAGTTATTAGAAAGAAAAAAATCCCCTCTTGAGAAGGGACGCGATAAACTCTGAGGTGGTGGGGGTGTGTTATTGAATTGGAAAAAAAACACACCCCTGACCCCTCTCAAGAGGGGTTAGAAAATTCCAATTCTTTTATATCGAGTTCCTGATAACCGTGTTGAACGGTACTTTAAAATGTTCTGCAGAGTTATTTAAAACCAGCTCTGCAGCTTTTTTACCCATAAAATCAAAGTCTGTTGATATGGTGGTGATACCGTTAAGAAGCAATCGTTTCAAGCTGGTTTCATTGTAAGAGATAATCCCAACATCTTCACCAATTTTATAATTCAGGCCCTGAGCTTTATCTATCAGTTCCACCAGGTCATCTTCGGTGAGGGTAATGTAAAGCGAGTTTTTAAGAACGGTTTCTGTCTTTAGGTCAGAAATAATATCGTAATCACAATTATGAACTTTGCAAAAGTTTAAAAATCCGATCAATATATCGGTTGAAAAATAGCTTTGTTTCGGAAATACGATAGTTAGCGTAGTGTATTGCCGAACCTTTTCTATCAGGCTTGTTAACGCGCTGTAAATATCATTCTGAAAATCCTCATACACCGCACCAAACTGACCGGTCACTCCATCCACCAGTTTCCCCATCAAGATCAGCTTTTCCTTGGGCACTTCGTTTATCACTTCAAAGGCGTTATCTGCTTTATCTCTAAAGTGGGGTACGATGACTACTTTATCGTATTTGTCTTGTTTCTCGGTTAGGAGTTTTTTAAAAAAGTTGAAATTACTGTTATAGATATAAAAATCGATTGATGCTTTATTGGATAACGCCCCGGCAAATGAATCGTACAATAGCTTTTTGTGAGCGCTAAGTTTATTGAATAACAACAACACGCGTACAGATTGATCTAACCGTGTGCTGGCAATAAAATAACCCTTGCCAGGCACCGAGTTGATGACACCTATCTTTTTCAGATCATTATAGGCACGGGTAATAGTATTCCTGGAAATATCAAGCGCTATGCTAAGGTCATTTATCGATGGAAGGATGTCATCTTTATCTATCAATTTGTCCTCAATAGCCCGTAGGATAGAATTGTATATCTGCGCATAATAAGGCGTTATTGATTATTCGTCGATCCTTAATATTTTTAAAAAATTCCTCATTGGTAACGGTAAATATAGCTTAGTTTTTTATTACTAAAGCAAGCCTAAAGCCCGCTTACGGTAATCTGTAGGTGCTGTGCCTGTCTTTTCTTTAAACATCTTGGAAAAGTAAAAATAGCTGTCAAACCGCAGGTCGTAAGCTATTTGTTTTATCGGGATGTCGGGATTACTTAAAAGCTCCTTTGCACGTTCTATTTTTAGCTGGATATAGTATTGACCGGGAGACAACCCGGTATAGCTTTTAAACGCTTTTCTAAACCAGGAATAACCAACCTGTAACTCCTCTGCTGCCTGCTCAGGCGAAAAATCGTTAGTGATGTTGGAACGGAACAGTAATCGAGCCTTGTTGATGATCACTTCTTTCTCCTGGCTCTCGATCGCATTTTGTTTAAGAATGAAATGAAAATTCCCCAAGAGATGCAAGGCTGCGCCCGATATGAGCGGCTGGTAACCGCTGTTTTCTCTTTTGGTTACTTCAATAATGTTGTTGAACAGGGTAAGTATGCCCTCATTAAAACCGATGTAAATGCTTGGGTTGTCGCGTCGCAGATAATTCTTTTTTGCAAGATTGTCGATGATGTCACCTCTCATACCAATCCAATACTCGTCCCAACCGGTTTCGTTATCAGGCTTGTAACGGTGTCTTTCGCCCGGAAATAGTATAATGATGGTGCCTGCTTTGATCTCACGGCGTTTGCAACTGTCAGACTCAAAAACGCCTTTCCCTTTTGTGATGTATATGATCTGGTATTCGTTCAAAACCCTGCCTATCGTCCAGTTGAAATTGTGGTGATCCGGATGGTTCTTTACAGGATAGCTTCCGGTTGCTTCGATACGTGTGCATCCGGTATTTAGAACGCAGAGTCCCCAATTTTCATCTTCACGGCTTACAGGTAAATATTTGTAATAATTGATCATTTAAATAAACTGCGGATAGCTACTAATATACCAATCATGTCCGTATCATTTAATGGTCACAGATTTATAAATCAATTGCTTATCCGGCTCCGCCACTGTGGTATCTGCCTGTAACTTGCCAAATGTTTTGTTCTTATCTACCGCATCAATATGGTGGTAAGTATAGCCATAGCCACCCGCTGTTGTAGCTGATGATAACACAATACAATAAAGCTCACCTTTAACTACTTTAGCCGCCGGATGAACTGTTTTGCGCTTTATTGACCAACCGATATCACGAGCCGAAATGTTTTTAGTTGCCAACGCTGCACCTATTAGTTTACCATTATTATCTACTTTATATATGGCAACCTGCAGATCGGCATTTACAGCGCCGGCCTTATAAACAGGCAGTTGTATTGATGATAACATCCCTGTTTTCTCGGCCACAAATGTTTGCAGGCGACTAACATTACCCGCAATATCATTTGCTCCTTTGATGCTGTTCTTTATTACAGCCGAAGGTAAACGCTTTATTTTACTACCGGTAACTTTAAAAGGTTGGTTACAAGTTATGGGTATGATAGAGCCATCGGCATTGAAGGTAAGGGGCGCCCAGTAATAGTTGGCCAGCGCTTCGTTGCGGGCAGCGTTGTTCCATAGATCGCTCCCGAAAAGGTAAACATTGCCGCCGCCGAGTTTTATAGTTGATACAAATGAGGGCTGCCCGCCGCATGAGTTATCACTTATCTTTTTCGCGGCAGACCATGGCCCAAGGGGAGAATGAGCGGTTTTATACGATGCGCCTGTGCCCGAGCAATAGCCACAATTGGGGTCTGAGTAAACAACGTAGTAGATGCCGTTTCGCTTGAACATTCCCGGTGCTTCGGTTTGCCCTTCGGTAACAGATCTAACAACTTCGCCGGTTCCGGTGAGGTAATCGCCGCTTAGTTTTTCAATTACGATAGTGCCTTTTGTACGCCAATCGGTGTAGGTCAGGTAAGCTGTACCGTCATCGTCGATAAACGTATCATGGTCGCCATTATTTAACCCGCCGGCAGGTGCGCCGGCGTTTACCGCAAGTTTAGGCTCAGCAACCTCTTCAAACGGGCCTGTTGGCGATTTGCTTGTGAAAACCCGGTAACCGGATACATTATCATAAACGTTTATCCACAGCACGTATAATTTGGTTTTACTGTTGAATACCACGTGCGGGCGAAAGCATCCGTAAGTATTGCCATTGCAGCGCGTTTGCCAAACATCAGTTTTTGCGTTGAACAGGTAACCTTTGTCTGTCCAGGTTTGCATATCTTTTGAGGTGTAAACTTTGAATCCACAAAAAGCTGCGTTCTTGTTCTGCCATTCAAAACCACAATCATAGCTGGTGCCGTACAGGTAATAACTGCCGTTAAATAAAGCTATCTCGCCATCATGTGCGTCAATGGCATCGCCTACCTTAATGTAACGGATAACTTGGTTACCTTGCTTATCAAAGTTGGTGATCACTATATCTGAAGGCTTACGTTTTGTCTGTGCAGACACCTTTATTGAGGCTGTCAATAAGGCTAAAATCATCAAACATCTCCAAAATAACGATGAGTTGGCTTTTTTAAATTTCATTACAAGAAGTATAAATTGGCAGTGTTATGCCTACTTTACAATTGGTTTTGATCTTGCTAATATCACATAATTATAATCTCTCCCTTTATACCATTTGATAAATCTCATACTCTTTTTGATACATGAACAAGGTTATAACATTAAAAAAATAGCCTTTGTGATAGGTTGGCGACCGAATTATACGACTTACATCATATCAAAAACTATATAACATTTCTCATAATGTGTAAACAGCGGTTTTAAAAACCGGGTAAATTTGATTAATCGCTACGTTTTCTTTAAACACCAATTAAAACCCTTAACGCAAAGCCTATGCGTAAATATTTATTAGTTTGTTTAATAGCATTTGCCTGCATCAATACCGCCAATGCACAGTTAAAAGCTATAAAAGCGAATTTCGCCAATCCGACAGATCAATACAAACCAGGTGTTTACTGGTATTTTATGGATGGCAATATGTCGGCCCAAACTATTACAAAAGACCTCGAGGCGATGAAAAAAGCCGGCATTGGTAACCTTATTTTTCTTGAAGTGAATGTAGGCGTGCCAAGTGGCCCTGTCGAGTTTTTGAGCGACGAATGGAAAAAGCTTTTTGCGCATGCCGAGAAAGAAGCCCGCAGGTTAGGTATTGAAATAACTTTAGGCATCGGCCCCGGCTGGACGGGTAGTGGCGGTCCCTGGGTTAGGGCAAACCAGTCTATGCAGCATCTTGTTGACAGCCAGGTTACCGTAGCTGCCGGCGATAAGCAAAAAATTGTCTTGCCAGTTCCTCCACCTAAGAAACCATTTTTTGGAGAGGGGGGATTGTCGCCAGAAATGAAGACGGAATGGGCGGCCTGGTACCAGGATGTAGCTGTTTTGGCTTTCCCGGCAACCGCGCAAGTTGACACTTTAAAAGATATTGATGAAAAGGCGCTGTATTACCGTGCACCATATAGTTCTGGTGTGGTAAGGCCATATATGCCAGCGCCTGGCAACAATGGCAATACTAAAGACGCTATTGCCAAAAGCCAGATCATCGATCTAACCTCAAAAATGAAATCTGATGGTACGTTGGATTGGTCGCCGCCATCAGGCAAGTGGACGGTAATGCGTTTTGTAAGCCGCAATAATGGTGCAATTACGCGCCCTGCGCCGGTGCCCGGTTTGGGCATGGAAGTGGACAAATTTGATACAACTGCACTTAACGCACATTTGGATAAATATGTAGGCAACCTCATTAGAAAAACTGGCAAAACAAATAACAGTATAAAAGGTGGTTTAAAGCGCCTGCATATTGATAGCTGGGAGATGGGTGCGCAAAACTGGACGGGTTTGTTCAGGCAGGAATTTATAAAGCGACGCGGTTATGATCCGCTAAAATATTATCCGGTTTATGCCGGTGATGTGGTGGGGAGCCCTGAGGAAAGTGAACGCTTTTTATGGGATCTAAGGCAAACCGCACAGGAGTTGGTTTTACAAAACCATGCAGAGCACGTGAAGGCTTATGCCAAACGTAATAACCTAACACTTTCCATTGAGCCATATGATATGACCCCTCTTGCCGATCTGGAATTGGGTTCTGTAGCAGATGTACCCATGGCTGAGTTCTGGAGCAAAGGCTTTGGTTTTAACTCGAGTTACAGTGTTTTTGAATCAACTTCAGTAGGGCATGTAAATGGCAGATCGCTCATCCCTGCAGAGGCGTTCACTGCGCAGGATAACGAGGGCTGGAAACAACATCCCGCATCGATGAAAAACCAGGGCGACTGGGCTTTTGCAGCGGGGATCAATCGTTTTGTTTATCATACGTTTCAGAACCAGTTTTTGCCCGATTCATTAAAGCCGGGTGCTACTATGGGGCCTTACGGCGTGCATTGGGACCGTAGCCAAACCTGGTGGCCATGGGCAAATGGCTATCATGGCTACGTAACGCGCAGCCAGTATCTTTTACAACAAGGGCGCACAGTGGCCGATGTGCTTTATCTTATTCCTGAAAGCGCTCCGCATGTATTTTTGCCACCTGCATCGGCCTTGGTTGGAAATGATACCATACCCGACAGACGCGGCTATAACTTTGATGGTTGTGCGCCCGGACAGTTAATGAAGGCAATGGTTAAAAATCACGAGGTGGTGTTTCCGGGAGGGGCAAGTTACAAACTATTGGTATTGCCCTTTTATGAAACCATGACTCCGAAGCTTTTAACAAAAATCGGCGATTTAGTAAACCAGGGTGCTACCGTAGTAGGTAACCCGCCGTTGCGCTCGCCGAGTTTGGTAGATTACCCTGCTTGCGATGAAAAGATAAAAGCTTTGGTTAAAAAGATATGGGGTTCAATTGATGTCCCGCATGGTATCACTTATCGTAAATATGGGAAAGGCGAAATTATCTGGGGCAAGACCGTGAGCGATAAGCCCGATAATCTTTACCCGCGGTATAGCCTCACAGCAGATATACTCAAAACAAGAGGCATTATCAATGATTTTACAGCTGATGCCGACTTGCGATACACTCACCGAACAAACTCAAATTGGGATATTTATTTCGTGTCCAACAAAACAAATAAACCAATCAATACACTTGCGCAATTCCGTGATGCAAATGGCTCACCTGAGTTGTGGGATGCTGTGACAGGCGAGATCAAAAAGATCAGTCGTTTCCAAAAACATGCTGGAAGCACTTCGGTAGGACTACAACTTGATGCATACGAAAGCGCTTTTATCGTATTTGCAAACGAAAATAAATGGGCATCAAGCGGACTGGGTAAGGCCAATAATCCTCAAATTATTCAAACGCTTACAGGGCCATGGCAAGTAAATTTCGACCCTAAATGGGGCGGCCCAAGTAAAGTTACTTTTGATGAACTGAGCGATTGGACTGACAATAAAAACGAAGGCATCAAATATTACTCGGGCAAAGCTGCTTATCATAAAACCTTTAACTTAAAAACGAAGCCATCCGGCCCGCTTTATCTTGATCTTGGCGAGGTAAAAAACATGGCACGTATCACTTTGAACGGCAAAGACCTCGGTATTGTATGGACAGCGCCATGGCATGTGGATGTATCCAAAGTTGTTAAAATGGGCGATAACAGTCTAATGATAGAAATCATTAACCTTTGGCCCAACCGGCTTATTGGCGACGAAAAGAAACCGTACGACGGTATTGTAGATGGTAAATGGCCCGAGTGGCTGCTAAAAGGTCAACCGCGTACCAGCGGCAGGTATACGTTTACTTCGACTCAGCAATATAAAGCAGACTCTCCGCTGTTACCTTCCGGTTTAATAGGGCCGGTAACTATAAAAAATGAGTAACATAGTCCACAATCAGCCAACATAAATGACTAACAACGAGACAACCATAGGAATATTTGGGATAGGATTAGATGTTTACTGGGCGCAATTTGATGGCCTAAAAGCATCGCTTGAGGGCTACCTGGATACTTTTTGCAATAAAATT
>JAESTD010000342.1 GCA_016763755.1 Mucilaginibacter sp. | reverse complement strand
GAATATTTTTCCGTTAAAATAGGCATTTCAAGATTAAACAACCAAATAAATAAAAAATTATAGAGCATATCACTTTTACTTGCACCTTTGCATTACTCAATCAGATGGGAGTAGTTAACCCAATGGCCTGATTAGGGTTGATTAAGCTCCCCAGCTTAAAAGATAGTTAGTTTTAGTTTAGTAAAAGTTTAGTTAGTTAGACAAAAAGGCTGCCGCGGCGAACGCGACGGCCTTTTTCATTTTATAATAGTTCACATAGTGTTTTTTGCTAAGCAAAATAAAAGACTGCCACAACCAAGCAGCAGTCTTTAAGGGTTATTTAGTTTAGTCAGTTTCAATAAAATAAAGCCTCTTTTTTTGAAGCCAGTTCGGTAAGCTTATTTAAGCCCGAATTTTTAAGCTGCCGTACCCTTTCTGATGATATACCAAAATTTAAGGCAATATCAATTGGTGTCAAGCTATAGTCACCTTTAAGGCCGAAGCTAAGCTCGATAACGGCACGCTCTTTATGGCTTAATTGCGACATTAACTTTTCTACATAGTAACTTCTTGATTCGGTGTCCATTGACCCAAAATCAACTTCTTCCCAATCTGTAAGGCGGTCTGATAAAGTAAAGTCATTGTCATCACCTCCAACCGGCATATCCATACTTACTGTACGGCCGCCATACATTACAGAGTCTTTAACTTTATATGCAGGCACATCCATGCATTCTGCAAGTTCTTCGGGGCGAGGATCGCGTTGCAGTTCCTGCTCTAAGGCACTTTCATACTTACGCATTTTAGTAAGCATATTAATATGATTATCAGGCAAACGCACCGTACGGGTTTGCTGAGATATTGCATCCATTATAGCCTGGCGTATATACCATACAGCAAACGAAATAAATTTAAAGCCCTTGCTTTCGTCAAATCGGTGAGCTGCCATTATCAAGCCGGTATTACCTTCGCTTATCAAATCGGCCAGCGGCAATCCCTGGTGCTGATATTTTTTAGCCACCGAGACCACAAAACGCAGGTTTGCCTTCACCAGGCGTTCCATCGCCGCTGTATCGCCCTGTTTAATTTTACGGGCAAGCAACACTTCCTCTTCAACGTTAATCAAGTCTACCTTAGCAATGTCTTTAAGGTAACTCTCTACTACTTGTGATGAACGATCGGTAATCGTTTGTGTTATCTCCAGGTTTCTCATAATAAAGGTCTATCTACGGCTGCGGCGTTTAAGTAACCGGTGCCATTATCAAATAGTTAATTAGGTAATTGGTTAAATCAAATGTCTGCATCGGCAGAAACACATGCTACTAAACCAATAAACTTTGGATGATTAACCTGATTAATTGGCGTTTTTAAAAAAATTTTCCAAAACAACCATCAACACGACCAAAAAACAGAAAAAAAATCTATATAGGGTAGTTAAAATTTAGCTTCAAAAATAAAAAATTCGATACACTAAGCATCTCAACTGTTGAAATTATTCCCAATTTAAAAACATAGTTATAAACTTGTTTACAAGCAATTAATATCCCTAAGTTTAACAAGCTGTAATCAATAATACATTGTAATTTATACACTAAGTAGCATGGGAGAAGTAAAAACACTGGGCCAATTTATCATTGAAAAACAAGCCGATTTTCCTTACGCCAAAGGAGAGCTATCGCGCCTGTTGCGCGATATTGGCATTGCAGCCAAAATGGTGAACCGCGAGGTGAACAAAGCCGGCTTAATGGATATACTTGGCCAGGCCGGCAGCACCAATATACAGGGCGAGAGCCAGCAAAAGCTGGATATATTTGCCAACGAGCAATTTATAAAAGCCCTTACAAGTGGTGGCGAGTGCTGCATCGTGGCTTCAGAAGAGAACGAAGAGATCATTACGATCAATGCCCCGGTTGCCCAAAACGCCAAATATATCGTTGCTATTGATCCGTTAGATGGTTCATCAAATATTGATGTGAACGTTGCTGTAGGCAGCATCTTCTCAATTTACCGTAAAATAGATATAAATGCCCCGGCTACTATTACCGATGTTTGCCAACCCGGTACACAGCAGGTTGCGGCAGGTTATATCGTATACGGATCGTCGACAATGCTGGTGTATACTACAGGTAAAGGTGTTAACGGCTTTACGTTAGATCCATCCATAGGCGAGTCCTGCCTGTCGCACCCCAACATGACCGTACCCGCCGATGGCCAGATATATTCAGTGAATGAGGGGAACTATGTGCATTTCCCGAAAGGAGTTAAACAATATATCAAATATTGCCAGGTAGAAGATAGCAGCACCAACAGGCCGTATACATCGCGCTACATTGGCTCGATGGTGGCTGATCTGCACCGAAATTTGATAAAGGGCGGTATATTTATTTATCCGGTAACTGCTAATGCACCCAAAGGCAAACTTCGCCTGGTTTACGAGTGCAACCCGATGGCCTTTATTATAGAACAAGCCGGCGGAAAGGCCACTGATGGTTTTAACCGGATCATGGAGATTGAGGTAACCGAATTGCACCAACGCTCACCCATATTTATCGGATCAAAAAATATGGTGGAGATGGCCGAACGTTTTATGCGCGATGCAGGCGTACTATCTTTTGCCGATGCCGAGCCATTGTTATCTGCCGGATAAATGCTTTAGTGCTCTTTATTTGCTTATGCCTATCTTTACGGGCAATAAGTTCTTTGCTATTTTCTAAATCAACCATTTTAGGTTTTACTTAATTGTAAATTAATAGGGAATCGTGTGTAAATCACGAACTGTCGCGCAACTGTAAGTAACTCATAAATTTTGGCCAACATACGCTCACTGATCTGTTAATAAGGTTGGGAAGAGCGGCCGGAATGTTACAAGTCAGGAGACCTGCCTTAAAACGAATTGACACGTGCTTTCGCGATATGAAGCAGGTTTGTCTGGTATGTGGTGTCAAATTTTAGTGCGCTTGTAATAAGTTGCGCCATAATTTTATTGCATGCTATTCTTCCACTCCTTCCCGTCAACAAACGCATTGCGAAATTAGCTGTAAGGGCTACACCGATATGATTATTCATCTCGGACGAGTTAACATTCATCATCTAATTTTACAAACATGACAACCGAAGAACGTATTGAAGCATCAGAAACCCGCATATTTAAAGCTGTATTCCCAAACACAACCAACCATTACGATACCCTTTTTGGCGGCACTGCCATGCACATGATGGATGAAGTAGCTTTTATAGCGGCTACCCGTTTTAGCCGCCAGGTGATGGTAACTGTCAGCAGCGACAGGATCGACTTCAAAAAATCCATCCCCGCAGGTACCATTGTTGAATTGATTGGCAAAGTGAGCCACGTAGGTAACACCAGTTTAAAGGTTAACGTTGATATCTATGTAGAACAAATGTATGCCGAGGGCCGCGAGTTGGCTATACATGGCAGCTTTACCTTTGTAGCTATTGATGAGCATAAAAAACCGGTAAGCATCATCAAATAAAGGTAAATTATACGCTATCCTTAAAATGTATCTGTATTGCCTTGTTTTGTGCAAACCGCTTTGCCGCAAACAACCCACTTTTGAATCAACAAATAATTTAAAAGAAAATGGGAAAGACAATTTTTATAACAGGCGCTTCACGTGGTTTTGGAAAACTATGGGCCGAAGCATTTCTGAAACGTGGCGATAACGTTATCGCAACTGCACGCGATACTAATACATTAAATGACCTTACCTCTGCTTACGGCGACAAAATTTTAGCGCTGCAGTTAGATGTAAATAACCGCGCAGATGTATTTGAAGCGATTGAAAAAGCAAAGCAAAAATTCGGAAACATTGACGTATTGATCAACAATGCGGGTTACGGTCTTTTCGGTGCTATCGAAGAAACAAGCGAAGCCGAGGCACGTGCGCAAATTGAAACAAACGTATTTGGTTTGCTGTGGGTAACTCAGGCAGTGTTGCCGGTAATGCGCAAACAAGGGCACGGCCACATCATTCAGGTATCGAGCGTTTTAGGCCAGGTTACGCTGCCGACTTTAGGTATCTACAACGCGTCAAAATTTGCGGTTGAAGGGCTAAGTGAAACCTTAGCTTCCGAAGTAAAAGATTTTGGCATTAATATCAGCCTTATTGAACCAAACGGTTTCGCTACCGACTGGGCGGGTGCATCTGCCGCAGGCACTACACCGATGGATGTTTACGAACCGGTCAGAAAAGCTTTTCAAGCTGGCTTAACGGATGATATTTTTGGCGTGCCCGAAGCCACTACTGCAGCCGTG
>JAESTD010000341.1 GCA_016763755.1 Mucilaginibacter sp. | reverse complement strand
TTTTGTGGGATATCGATCTTAGGCATTGTTAACAAATTTTAATTTATAAAACAATGGCATTACTCTTTAGTTTTCGGGCGTTCCTTTATATAACCATCAAAGCGTATGTTTTGCCGGTTTATATTGTTAACTGAAAGGTTTGCATACCCGTTTGAATAAACCTCTAAATACATTTGTGTATTACCTGGAACATCATTAGGTTTAATATAAATGCGATATCCACCTTTTTTAAGGTCTTTGATTTTGTAGTCAAATTTTGTTGAGGTAAACTTGATACCACTATCATTAGTGTTATTGTAACCTGCATTGCTGTACGCAACACCAAAATATGGCAGGAACGAGCTAACTGTATCCTTACCGATGGTTAGATCATAAGGAGAAGAAAGATATTGTTGCCCGCCACCCATCGGATACATGTAAGTAGCCTGAAATACAAAGTTTTTTGAATCCACAAGCTCTTTTACTTCCTGCGCTTTTTTTGCAGCCTTTGTTTGTTTTGTGTTTTGTGCCTGCACAGGTGCAGCCATTGCAATTGCTAAAATTGCAATGGCAAATATGTTGAATAAGCGTTTCATTGTTAATGCTTTATATAATATATAAGTATTTTTTGTTTAGACTGTTTTCAATCCATTAAGTTTAATTTCAAAGGGGGTGTCATCCGGGTTTTATTAGTTTAAAATTCTCCATTTATATTATCTTTAATTATAGGATGCAGGACGAATAAAAATTCCATAAAACTTGTCAAAAAAAAGAGCCATCAGTCTATTAACTGATGGCCCCCATTTATCTCTGTTTCAGGATATAACCTTATATCAAATTAACGCTACGGTTAACAAACTCCGTTAACTCAGCACCGGTTAATAAACCTTGCGATAATAATGCAAGATCAAATGCTTGTTTAGCTAATTGAGCCTGCTCATCTGTGTTTTCATTATTCAGGATACGGCTTATTAGTTTGTGATTACCATTTACGATAACTTTATAGTTATCAGGCATATTCCCGTAAAAGCCCATGCCACCACCCATGGCCGCCATATCTTTCATACGGCGCATAAATTCGTCTATAGTAACGGTTACAGGAAGTTCATCTGGGTGAAGACTTTCCAGTTCAACACGATAAGCCGGCTTATTGATGGCTTTGTCGAATATATCTTTTACCAGTTTGGTTTGCTCTTCTGTCAGCAGGTGCTCCGGCGCATCGTCTTTCTTAATTAGCTTATCAGCAACATCAGCGTCAACACGTTTAAGCGAAGTTTTCTCCAGCTTTTGCTCTAATTGACTAATGAAATGATTATCAATAGGAGAATCCATCATCAACACATCATACCCTTTTTTATTAGCCGATTGTATAAAAGAATCCTGTTTATCAGCATTATTAGTATATAGATAGATCAACTGACCGTCTTTGTCTGTCTGCGTGCCTTCAACTTTCTCTTTATATTCAGGAAGAGTGAAATTCTCTTTCGCGGTATTGGTTAGTAAGACAAAATCTTTGGCTTTATCGTAAAATTTCTCATCGCTGATGGCACCGTATTTTACAAACAAGCCGATGTCGCTCCATTTGTCTTCGTAAGCCTTACGATCATTTTTGAAAAGCTCAGCCAATTTATCAGCCACTTTCTTAGTTATGTAGCTGTTGATCTTCTTCACATTGCTATCTGCCTGTAGGAAGCTACGTGATACGTTCAACGGGATATCCGGTGAATCGATAACGCCGTGTAACAACATCAGAAACTCCGGTACGATGTCTTTAACTTCCTCGGTTATAAATACCTGGCGCGAGAATAATTTGATCTTATTTTTTTGGAACTCGAAATCGTTTTTCAGTTTAGGGAAGTATAATACACCTGTTAGGTTGAAAGGATAATCAACATTAAGGTGGATCCAGAACAATGGATCTTCGCTGAAAGGATAAAGCTCTTTATAAAATTTTAGGTAATCCTCATCCTTCAGCTCATTTGGAGATTTTGTCCAGATAGGATTAGTGTCGTTGATGATGTTATCAACGGTGATGGTAGCGTACTTTGTTTTGCCTTCTTCGTCAACACCATCCTCAACGCTATCATCTTTAGTGCCAAATTTGATAGGCACAGGTAAGAACTTACAGTATTTATCAAGGATCTCCTGCAGCCTCTGCTCGTTCAGGAACTCTTCAGATTCAGCATTAATATGTAGGGTAATTTCGGTACCACGTTCTTCCAGGTTACCATCGCTTATCTCAAATTCGGTACTGCCATCGCAAACCCAATGGGCGGGAGTAGCGCCATCCTGATAGCTTAAAGTTTCGATTTCAACTTTATCAGCCACCATAAATGCAGAATAAAAGCCCAAACCAAAACGACCGATGATCTCATTGGCATCTTTAGCTTCCTTGAATTTCTCCATAAACTCAGTAGCACCCGAGAAAGCGATCTGGTTGATGTATTTTTTAATTTCCTCGGCCGTCATGCCAATCCCATTATCAGATATGGTGATGGTCTTTTTGTCGGCATCAAAGGCAACCTCAACACCCAGGTCGCCCAATTCGCCATTGTACTGGCCAAGGGCCGCAAGACGTTTTATTTTTTGGGTAGCATCTACCGCGTTTGATACCAGCTCGCGCAGAAATATCTCGGTATCAGAATATAAGAATTTTTTAATGATGGGAAAAATGTTCTCGGTGTGTATCGAGATGGTTCCTTTTTCTTGCATTTTATTAAGTGATTTTTAGTTTTACCAATTGTAATGCAAAGTCAATATCAATGCCTGTTCCAAAGGAAGAAGAGTTGACAAATTGGCAGAGGAATATTACTCGTCGATCAACTTGCCAACTAAGTCTTTAATAGCGGCATCGGTTTCCTCATCGGTAATGTTACCTTCACCATCCATCTTTGCCCGTATAAATGGAATTAATAAAGTGCCGCCTTCAATAATATTTACTGATAATGCACCAAGTGTAAGTAACAAAGCCTCATGCGCATGTTTGCCAACGGATGATGCGGTTATCAATACCAATGGTTTATCGACCAAAGTGCCGGCGCTCACCGTCCAGTCTAAAGCGTTTTTAAGCTGACCGGGTACGCCAAAGGCATACTCAGGCGTGCAGATAATCACCTTATCGGCAGATGCAATAGCTTCTCTGAATTTTGATACAGCTGCAGGCGGTGTTTCATTATCCAAACCAGGATCAAAAGGCGGGATAGAAGCCAACTCTTCATAAATTGTATAATCGATACCCCGAGACAACAACGTCCCGATGTATTCGATGATATGATGGTTGCTTGAATTTGCACGCAGGCTGCCCGGTATTGCTATTATAGATGGCATACCGCTAACCTAACAACTTAAATCGGGAACGTCATGATAAAAGCAGAACCTTTACCCTCGGTTGACTGCACCTGTATATTACCTTTATGTAGCAGCATAATTTGTTTGCAAAGGCTTAAACCAATGCCACTACCGGTTTTACGTGTGCTAAAGAATGGAATAAAGATCTTATCTAACAACTCGGGCGGCATACCTACACCATTGTCTATTACTTTAACCAATAGCTTACCACCTTGTAGTTCGGCCTGCAGGATAATTTGAGGTTCCTCGCGGTCTTTAACGGCTTCTATGGCGTTTACCAGCAGGTTGATCAACACCTGGTCGAGCAGGTTAACGTCGGCCTCGATGGTTAGGGCAGGATCACGCAGGATAATATCCAGTTCGATGTTCTTTTTCTCTAACGATGGGGTCATTAGGGTATTGAGGTTCTCGAACATATCGCGCACCAGCATCTTAGTTAGGTCAAGCTTGGTGATCTTATTGAGACTGCGGTAACTTTCGGTAAACTTCAGCAAACCATCGCTGCGGCGCTTAATGGTATCAATACCAAGGCCGATGTCTTCCAGATCCCCATGCTGCAACTGTTCGGTTATCTCGGGGTCTTCCAGCCGGTTCTTAAGGGTATCAGCCAAAGAAGATATGGGCGCAACTGAGTTCATGATCTCGTGCGTCATTACGTTCAAAAGCTTCGACCATGCTTTTGACTCTGTTTCATCCAATGCCTCGCTAACGTTTTGGAAAGCGATGAGTTTATACAACTTATCCTCGCTACGCATCACACTTGCGGTAACCAGCATCTTTACCTGCTGCTGATCGCGTGTTATAGTTAATACCTGTCCCTCACCGGCTTTTAGTTTCATTACATCGGCATATAAATTGGCCTCACGTTTCTCAAGCGAATGAATTGTTTTCAGGTAAGGTACACCTATCAGGTTTTTAAAAGCCTCATTTATCCAGCTTATCTCGCCGGTTTCCTGCTCGTAGCTGATGATACCTGTATCTACCAGTTCTAAAATCTTTTGCAGGTATTGATATTGGGTTTCGCGTTCGCGGCTTATTACTTTAAAAGTAGTATTGATATCGTTAAAGCCCTTGCGTAATGGTTTCAATTCGGTAGGAGCCTTGCGAACATCAAAATGGCGAGAGAAATCGCGATAGTGGATAGATTCAACAAACTGGTTTACCTCGTCCTGCGCCTTTTTATTGAAGCGGATCAGATCCAATACAGAATAAACCACCAAGGGAACGGTGATCACAGTAAATGAATACTGTTGAAGTTCAAAAATCACCAATACCGTAGCCGTGATCGCTATAAATAACAATGCAACGCGCAGCACCAGCCGCCATTCGTAACGGTTAAATATCATACTTACTTAGTCTGCGGTAAAGTGCGGTACGAGTTAAGCCAAGCTCTTTTGCGGCCCGGGTAATGTTGCCGTTATGTTTGTCAATAACTTTAAGGATGGCATTCTTCTCCAGAGTACTCAACTGAATGTTATCCTCATCAATAATGCTTTCAGCAGGTGCTTCTAAAACAGAGAAGATAAGGTCATCAGCTTTCAGCAGATTGTCATCGGCCATGATTACCGCGCGCTCAATAGTATATTGCAGCTCGCGTACGTTGCCGGGGTAACTGTAACTCCGCAATTTATTCACCGCAGTGTTATCGAAATCGGCAGTTGGTTTCATGTACTTGGTACTGTACATTTTGGCGAAGTGCCTTGCCAATACCACAATATCCTCAGCGCGTTTGCGCAGTGGCGGCATATTTATCTCTACAGTATTGATACGGTAGATCAAATCCTTACGAAACTTGTTCTCGTTAGCCAGTTCTTGCAACGGTACGTTTGTAGCACATATCAGGCGGATATTGATATCAACAGCTTTATTAGTACCTAAACGGGTAACCTGGCGGTTCTGTAAAACAGTAAGTAACTTAGCTTGCTGCTGTAGGCTGATGTTACCTATCTCGTCTAAAAACAAAGTACCACCCTCAGCTTCTTCAAAGCGGCCCATGCGGTCTTCCCGGGCATCTGTAAAAGCCCCTTTTTTATGACCGAACAATTCGCTCTCAAAAAGGGAGTCGGTCAATGCGCCCACGTCCACTTTTACAAATGGCTTGTCAGCACGTAAAGAACGTTCGTGAATAGCCTTTGCCATCAGATCCTTACCGGTACCGTTCTCGCCAAGTATCAGAATATTGGCATCGGTAGGTGCTATCTTATTTACTTTATGGAAAATATCTTCCATAACTTCAGATTCGCCCAGTATTGAGGTTTGCCCTGTGCTGCTTTTTGCAGATTTAGTGGTTTTAGCGCCGCCCTCTTTCTTTTCAAGCAGGTCGGTTATGGTATCAATCAGTTTTTCGTTATGCCAGGGCTTTACTACAAAATCATTGGCACCTTCTTTAAGTGAACGTACGGCCAGGTCAATATCTCCGTAAGCCGTTATCATGATAACGCAAACGTTGGGTTTCCATTCTTTTATTTTACGCAGCCAGTAAATACCCTCGTTACCCGTATTAATGGCGCTGTTGAAATTCATATCTAAAAGCACCAGATCAATCTGGTTCTTTTGCAGCAACCAGTTAAGGTTCTCGGGATTTTTCTCTGTTATAATTTCCTGTGTAAGAGGTTTAAGCAACAGTTTAACCGCGGTAAGTACATCCGGGTCATCGTCAACTATCAAAATGTTGGCCTTTTTAAGTATCATAAGTTAAGGTAAATCAGCAGTAAATACCCCTGCAATTTAGTATTTTGACTGCTAAATATCGTACCATTTGTACCAGAACGGCTATTATATTGAAAATCACACGGCATTGGCAGTTAATCAAATAAAACAGTCTTAAAACATTGTATCATAACCGAACACTTGCTGTAACAGAAGCGTACGGTAGATTATGATTATTTTGATTTAATTTACTGATAATCAGTATCTTAATTTGTGGCATATATTTTTGTATCCACATACCAAACATTATACAAACAACGTGGACAGAGTTATACAAAAAAAGAAATGGAGCAACAAACGCCTGATGACCATAGCCGGGATTGCAGGGGTGGTTATTTTAGTTGCCGGCAGCATATTTTTTACATCGGGTAAGAGCAAATTGAACGTTGATACTGAGCGTATTACTGTAAGCGAAATTAAAAAAGGTCCGTTCCAGGAGTTTATTCCGGTTAACGGCGTGGTGATGCCACTTACTACCATATATCTGGATGCCGTTGAAGGCGGACAAGTTGAAGAGAAGTATGTAGAGGATGGCGCTATGTTAAAAAAAGGCGACCCGATCTTAAAGCTTTCAAACATTGATGAAGAGTTGAGCCTTGCCTCGCAAGAATCGGCAGTATTTGGTGAGCAAACCCAGATGCAGATAGCGCATAATAACGCCCAGCAAAACACAGTTAGCAAGCTTAACCAAATGGCTGATGTTGACAATGCTTTTAAGGAAGCAGAGCGTGTTTACCTCCTTGATAAAAGTCTTTACGAGCAAAAAGCCATTGGTTTACAGGAATACCAGGCAGCTAAGAATAATTACGACTATCAGGTTCGCCGTAAACGTTTAACCACACAGATACTGAAACAAGATACCGCCTTAACCAAACAACAAGAGCAACAAGCACAGGAGCATTACGCGCAAATGAAAAACGCCCTTACATTGATGCGTAAAAAAGTAGGTAGCTTAACCCTGCGTGCACCTATTGATGGTCAGTTAACTTCGATGGATGCTGAGGTTGGTCAAAACAAAAACAAAGGTGAGCACCTTGGCCAGATAGGTGCCCAAAACGGTTTTAAAGTAAGGGTTGATGTTGAAGAACACTACTTATCACGTATCTACAATGGCCTGATGGGCGACTTTGTATTTGCTGATAAGACCTATAAGCTGACCATCAAGAAAGTTTACTCACAGATCACCAGCGGCCGTTTTCAGGTTGATATGGAATTTGTGGGCACAGTTCCAAAAGGTATCCGTAAAGGACAGACCCTGCAGATCCGCCTGGCACTTAGTGACGAGACTACTGCGCTGCTTGTACCTCGTGGCGGTTTCTATCAGCAAACTGGTGGTAACTGGATCTTTAAAGTGAGCGAAGACGGTAAAACGGCATTTAAAACCGATGTACAGATAGGCAGACAAAACCCTGATTACTTTGAAGTATTACAAGGCTTAAAACCTGGCGACAAAGTAATTACTTCAAGCTATGAGAACTATGGTGATATACAGGAATTGGTACTGAAGCAATGACGAAAATAAGATGCAACGAAAAAGAGTTGAGCTGCGTCTAACTCAATAGAAAAACGAAATAAGAACATAAATCACAATTAACAATAAATCCACCCGCTTTAAACAGCGGGCGGGTTTAAGGAGGCCAAATGATAAAAATTACAAATCTTGAAAAGTTCTACCGCACTGAAGAGGTAGAGACCATTGCGCTAAACAAGCTATCGATGCATGTTGATACCGGCGAGTTTGTGGCCATAATGGGCCCATCAGGTTGCGGTAAATCAACCTTACTGAACATCCTGGGTATGTTGGATGATCCGGATGAAGGCAGCTACGTTTTCAATGATATCGAGGTTGCACATTTTAACGAGCGCAAACGTGCAGACCTGCGCAAACACAACATCGGTTTCGTATTCCAGAGCTTTAACCTAATCGATGAGCTTACCGTGTTTGAAAACGTCGAACTTCCTTTAATTTACACTGGCGTAAGCGCGTCAGAGCGTGTTAAAAGGGTAGAAGAGGTGTTGGATAAAATGCAGATCATGCACCGCCGTAACCACTACCCTCAACAGCTATCAGGTGGTCAGCAACAGCGCGTGGCAATTGCCCGTGCCGTTGTAAACAAACCAAAACTAATTTTGGCGGATGAGCCTACCGGTAACCTGGATAGCAGCAACGGTAACGATGTAATGGAACTTTTAACAGACCTTAACGAGCAAGGCACTACCATCATCATGGTAACGCACTCTGAGCACGATGCCCGTTACAGCCACCGTATTATCCGTTTGTTAGACGGACAGACCGTGATGGAAAACATCATGGTATAAACCTACTGATCTTTAGTCAATAATATAGTTAAGTGTGCCTCTTGCTTACTCCCTCTGCCGCCCGAACCGGCAGAGGGGTTAGCTTGAAATTTGCCCGATTTTTATCACAATGTTTACGGTATGATACTACTTGCTGGTATTGGATAGAAGGGTTTAGTTTTTACAATTTTAAGATAGCCTGCCATGATTAAAAACTACATAAAAACCGCTTTCAGAAGCCTTTACAAAAACAAAGGCTTTACCACCATAAACATATTGGGACTGGCTCTCGGCTTACTCTCATGCCTGTCAATTGTGCTGTACGTTGTAGACGAGCTTAGCTTCGACAAGTACAACGTAAACCACGACCGTATTTTCCGTGTAAACGAAGACCTTAAACTGGGTGACAATAAAGTAGACTATGCCGTGGCAATGCCTCCCTTGGCTAAAACCATGAAGGCCGAATATCCTTACGTGCTTGAGGCCACACGAATAAAAACTGCAGGTACCACCCACGTTAAAAAAGGCGATCTTATCGTTGTAGAAAACCACATTGCGTTTGCAGATGCATCCATCTTTAGTGTGTTTACATTACCGATGATCAGCGGCGACCCTAAAACTGCCCTTAAAGACCCCAACACGGTTGTACTAACCGAAACCACCGCCCGCAAGTACTTTAATACTACAGAAGCAGTTGGTAAAACCATTGTGTTTAATGATAATCAAAACTTTAAAGTAACCGGCGTTATTAAAGATATCCCAAAGCAATCGCACTTTAACTTTGATTTCTTTGTGTCGCTGGAGTCATTTCCTGATAGCCGTTCAAACGAGTGGCTGCGTAGCGACTACAATACTTATGTACTCTTAAAAGATAAGGACTACGCAAAGCAACTGGAAGCCAGCTTCCCGGCATTTTTGCAAAAATTCAGCGGTGCTCAAATGCAGTCAGAACTGCACATGAGCTACGATCAATTTGAAAAAAGCGGAAGCTATTTCAGAATGAACCTCACCCCGTTGGATGATATCCACCTGAAATCGGCCCGTACCGGCGAACTTGGCCCAAACAGCACTGTTCAATACGTTTATATATTTTCTGCTATCGCGATATTTATCCTGCTGATAGCCTGCGTTAATTTCATGAATTTGAGCACTGCCCGCTCTGCAAACCGTGCGAGAGAAGTTGGCGTGCGTAAAGTATTAGGTTCATCGCGCCAGCATTTGATCTTCCAGTTTTTGGCAGAGTCAGTTATGGTTACGCTTTTCGCAACAGTTATTGCACTATTTTCGGCGATAGCACTGTTGCCGTTGTTTAACCAGTTAGCCGGTAAAGAGATAGTACTTACTGTACAAATGTTTACCTGGATAATTCCGGTGCTTTTTGCTATCGTATTGATAGTAGGGGCTTTGGCAGGTTCGTATCCGGCATTCTTCCTGTCGGCCTTTCAACCTATTGCAGTATTAAAGGGGAAATTATCGACAGGATTTAAAAGTAGTTTCTTGCGTAATTTCCTGGTAGTTTTCCAGTTTGGGGTTTCCATCCTGCTCATCATCGGTACGCTGGTTATTTATAATCAACTCAACTTTATCCAGACCAAAAACTTAGGCTATAACCGCAGTCAGGTATTGGTAGTGCAAAATGCTTACGAACTGGGTAACCAGGCATCTATATTTAAACAGGAACTTACCGAACTGCCCGGCGTTAAAGCCACCACCATGACCGGTTTCTTGCCAACATCAGGTTGGAAAAACACGCGTATCTTCTTCAAAGATGCATCATTAAACCAAAAGCAATCCATGTTCCCGCAAACCTGGGATGTAGATGCTGACTGGATCCCGACGCTTGATATGAAAATGGCGCAGGGTCGCAATTTCGATAAAAACATTGCTACCGATTCATCAGCCGTAATCATTAACGAGGCGGCGGCTAAATTCCTTGGCTTTAATGATAAGGCGATAGATAAAGAACTCTACCAATCATTAGGCGGTAAAACCGAACTGGCCAATACTAAACTTTATCATGTGGTAGGTGTGGTCAAAGATTTTCACTTTAACTCCTTACGTGAAAAGATAGAACCAGTGGTATTAAAACTTGGTCAAAATAATGGTGCTTTGAGCATCAGGGTGAGTGCAACAAATTTGCCTGCATTAATGAGCCAGATAAAAGCTAAATGGAGCAGTTTATCGCCTTCGCTACAGATTAATTACTCGTTCATGGATCAGGATTTTGATACCATTTACAAAAGCGAGCAGCGAGTGGGAGAAATCTTTGTGGTATTCACTACACTCGCTATTGTAATTGCCTGTTTGGGATTATTTGGCTTAGCTGCCTACGCGGCAGAGCAGCGCACCAAAGAGATTGGCATACGCAAAGTACTGGGTGCTGATGTAACCTCGATAGTATCAATGCTGTCAAAAGATTTCGTAAAACTGGTGGTCATCGCCCTGGTAATTTCTGCACCGCTTGCCTGGTATCTAATGAATAAATGGCTGCAGGATTTTGCCTACCGTATACAGATACAATGGTGGGTAGTAGCCGCCGCCGGGGCAGGCGCTATACTGATAGCTGTAATTACTAACAGTTTTCAGTCGATAAAAGCTGCATTGGCAAACCCGGTTAATAGTTTAAAGGATCAATAAATTAATATCACGGTGTCATCGAGTCATTGGGTCATTTGAGACCTGTACAATGACCCAATGGACCTAACGACTCAATTATAAAAGCATGTTTAAGAATTACTTTAAGATCACCTGGAGAAACCTGATGAAAAACAAGGGTTTCACCGCTATTAATATCGCAGGTTTGGCGGTAGGTATGGCCAGCGCGGCGCTTATATTGTTTTGGGTACAAAACGAGATAAGCTATGACAGGTTCCATGATAAGGAAGACCGTTTGTACACCATGTACAACCGCTCGCGCTTTGATGGCAAACTATGGTGCTGGAATACTACTCCGGAGCCTATGTGGAAGTCTCTTAAACATGATTACCCGCAAGTAGATCAGGCTACCCGTGCACGAGACGCCGGTTTCTTGTTTACCGTTGGCGAAAAACGTTTAAATATACAGGGTAATTTCGTTGATAACGATTTCCTCACAATGTTTAGCTTCCCACTAATGAAGGGTGATGCTAAAACAGCACTTACCGTGATGAAGAACATCGTGTTAACTGAGTCTACAGCCAAGAGACTTTTCGGTAACGATGATGCTATGGGTAAAACCATTAAGATTGACAGTGTTGATTACTTCACCGTGACCGGCGTAATGAAAGATCTGCCAAACAATACGCGCTTCAAGTTTGATTATCTGATACCTTGGCAGTACTATGAAAAAACCGATAACGGTGGTAAGGAGTCAACCAATTGGGGGAATAACAATGTACAAACCTACGTTACTTTAAAACCGGGTGTTACCGAAGATTTCTTTAACTCACGGGTTAAAAATATTACCCGTTCGCATTCGGATATTAAAGACATTGATGTTTTTGTACATCCGGCAAAAAAATGGCGCCTTTACTCAAAATTTGAAGAAGGCAAGCAGGTTGGCGGTAAAATAGAAACCGTGACATTGTTCAGCGTTATTGCAGGCTTTATTTTGTTAATTGCCTGCATAAACTTCATGAACCTAAGCACCGCCCGCAGTGAGAAACGCGCTAAGGAAGTAGGTATACGTAAAGTGGTAGGCGCAGGTAAAGCAAGCTTAATAGCCCAGTTCATGGGCGAATCGATATTAATCTCCTTTATATCGGGTGCAATAGCTTTACTAATTGTCGAGTTATCCATCTCAGGGTTCGATACGCTTACGCAAAAACAGCTGTTTATCCCGTTTGGTGATGCGTCATTTTGGTTATTAGCCGTTGGCTTTATATTATTTACAGGATTGTTAGCCGGCAGCTATCCAGCATTGTATCTGTCATCATTTGCGCCTGTAAAAGTGCTTAAGGGTACTTTTAAAGCTGCTAATGCAACTTTTTCTCCACGCAAAATATTGGTAGTAACGCAATTTACATTTGCTATCGTACTTATCATCAGCACTATCATAGTAAAAGAACAGCTTGATTACGCGCAGAACCGCGAAACAGGTTATGCAAAAAACAACCTGGTTTATACTGTAATGACCGGTGATATGGGTAAGAATTATAACCTCATCCGTAATGAATTACTTACCAGCGGCGCTGCCACAGCTGTAAGTAAAACCAGCGCACCAATTACCGAGGGCTGGAGTGATACATGGGATTTTAGCTGGGATGGCAAACACGAAGGTGAAAAGATAGACTTCAATGTATTTAACACCGATGGCAACTTTACAAAAACCATGGGGCTTAAAATTGTTGATGGCCGTGATATTGATGTAACCAAATACCCAAGTGATTCTACCGCCATAATGCTCAACGAAGCAGCTGTTAAAGTAATGGGCTTTAAGCATCCAGTTGGGCAGATCGTACGCAGCAGCAACGGCAAACTTACTGTTGTTGGTGTAGTAAAAGATTTCATACTACAGTCTCCTTATGAACCCGTAAAACAGATGGTTATACAAGGCCCATCGACATGGTTCAATGTGATCCATTTTAAACTAAACGATAAATACAGCACTGCGCAAAGCCTTAAACTGGCTGAGAATGTGTTTAAAAAGTACAATCCCGAATATCCGTTTGAGTCGCACTTTGTTGATGAGGCATACGGCAAAAAATTTCAGGATGAGCAGCGCATGGGCACACTGGCCTCATTATTTGCAGGCTTAACCATCTTTATTTCTTGCCTTGGTCTGTTTGGACTGGCTACCTATATGGCGCAAAACCGCATTAAAGAGATAGGCGTGCGCAAAGTATTAGGTGCGTCGGTAATGCGGGTTACTACTATGCTGTCAAAAGACTTCCTGAAACTGGTAGCTATTTCCTTCGTCGTCTCGGTGCCGGTGGCCTGGTATCTGATGAGTCAGTGGTTGCAAAAATATCCGTACCGTGTAGAGATAAGTGTTTGGGTGTTTGTGATAGCCGGTATACTGACTACACTGATCTCGATACTCACAGTTAGTTCGCAGGCGGTGAAAGCAGCACTGACCAACCCGGTGAAGAGCCTGCGATCTGAATAGGGATTTGTGACCTCTTGTTCCGATTGTTATCGGGAAGTGATCAGGTCTTATATTTTAGGTTTTAGAGTTTAGTTTTTTAGAATTTAAACATAACCATCATGATCCGTAACTATTTAAAAACAGCATGGCGTAACATTTTAGCCAATAAGTTTTATGCAACTATCAATGTTACCGGCTTAACAGTTGGGTTACTGGTGGGCATATTTATGCTGCTTTGGGTGCAGGATGAATTGAGTTACGATCGCTTTAATTCTAAAGCCGATAATATATACAAAGTTGGTATTGTTGCAGGTACGGGTCTAAGCAAGCAAATATTCAACAACATAATTGCCCCGGTGTCAACCTTCGCTAAGAATGAGATACCTGAGGTAAAAGACGGTGTACGTATCATGAGTGTTGGCGATGCGCCTTTTAAATACAAAGACAAAGTATTTTATGAGGAAAACTTCTGTTTTACGGATCCTTCATATTTCTCTGTTTTTGAGTTCCCATTAATAAAAGGGGATAAGCGTAATCCTTTCCCCGACAATAACTCCGTCGTGATTACCGAGAGCACAGCTAAAAAGTTCTTCGGCAACGAAGATCCTATAGGCAAAACCGTTACAATTGGCCAAAACGAACCTGTAGCCGTAAGCGGCGTAATTGCCGATTATCCGCAGAACTCAAGTTTTAAATATCATGTATTATTACCGCTATCAAGGTATAACGACCTTGCTTATATAAAAAACAAAACCAGTTATGATGGCAAGAACATCGTTTCATCAATGGATGCCGATTGGTCGAGCTTCTCGTTTCAAACTTATCTGCTTACCAAACCAAACACAGACGGTGCTAAGCTGGAGAAAAAACTACAAGCCATTCATGAACGCCAAAAACCGGAGGATGCACCTGTACCATACCTAACACAACCGTTGCCGCAAATGCACCTTTACCAGGCAGATGGTACGGATGGCGGCATGTCAACCGTGCGTACTTTTGGCATTGTTGCTATTATGATATTGGTGATTGCATGCATTAACTACGTAAATCTTTCTACCGCGCGCTCGATGTTACGTGCCAAAGAGGTGAGTATGCGTAAGATAATAGGTGCCGGTAAATTTCAGCTATTTATGCAGTTTATGGTAGAAACCGCATTGCTGTTTGTATTTGCTTCCGTGTTGGCTATCACGCTGATGTATATTCTGCTGCCGTATTACAATCAGTTCTCCGGCAAACAGATCGAGATCGGTTTTACCAGTTATAATGTTTGGGCCTGCATTTTTATTACACTGATAGCTACACTTATAGCCTCAAGTATTTACCCCGCAATGCTGCTGTCCTCTTTCGAGCCACTTAAAGCACTTAAAGGAAAAATATCATCCGGAATCGGCACTACTGCTTTCCGCAGAATATTGGTGGTATTACAGTTTAGCGTATCAGTTGTGCTTATTGTAGGCACATTGGTAATTGGCAAGCAGCTTAAGTATGTCCTAACCAAAGATCTGGGTTATAACAAAGAAAACATCCTAACCTTTAACATGCGCGATGACATGCATAAGCATGCCGAAGCAGTATTAAACGAGTTGAAGAAAGACCCATCAGTGATTGATGCGACCCTATCAAGTCGAAATGTGGTTACTGGTGGTTCATCTACGGGCGACAATGATTGGGACGGCAAGCCAAAATCATCAAATCTTTGGTTCAACCAGATACATGGTGATAAAAACATCATCAACTTCTTTAAAATAAAACTGATTGAGGGCAGCAACTTTACCGGTGCTGTGGCCGATAGCGCTCATTTCATCATCAACGAAACCGCTGTTAAAGAAATGGGGCTTACCGGTAACGTGGTAGGTAAACGACTGCGCATACAAACCATCAACGGCACCATTATAGGGGTGGTTAAAGATTTTCATTTCCAGAACCTGCATAAAAAAATAGAACCTATAGTTTTCCAATACCGCCCAGAAAGCTGCTGGCGTGTGTATTTAAAGACCACTAACGGCAACGCGCAAAGGGCCATTACTACTGCTACCAGAGTTTGGAAGCAATACAATAGCGATGTGCCTTTCAATTATGCCTTTCTCGATGATAGCAATCGCAAGCTTTATAGCGATGACAGCCGCCAGGCGCAGTTATTTAATATCTTTTCTGTTATTGCCATTATCATTTCCTGTTTGGGTTTGTTTGGCCTTGCGACGTATTCGGCACAGGTTAAAACCAGGGAGATCGGAATCCGTAAAGTATTGGGTGCAAGTGTTGCGCGTATTATTACCCTGCTGGCCGCTGAGTTTATGGTGCTCATTATCATAGCAACGGTTATTGGCCTTCCTGTTGCCTGGTATGCCATGAACAGCTGGCTGCAGGATTTTGCCTATAAAACCAATATCGGGTGGACGGTATTCGCCTTTGCAGCTTTAGGTGCTACGGCAATTGCGTTGGCTACTATCAGCATACAATCTGTTAAGGCGGCATTGGCCAATCCCGTAAAAAGTCTTAAAAACAACGAATAAATCAAACTATGACACCATTAACCAATCGGTATTATGATAAAAAATTATGTAAAAATTGCCTGGCGCAACCTTGTACGTAACAAAGGCTTTGCGCTAACCAACATCCTTGGCCTTACCATAGGCATGGTATGTACTGTCTTCATCTTTTTATGGGTGAAGGATGAGGTGTCATTTGATAAATTCCATACCGATCACGACAACATTTACAAGGTGCTGGCTACACGTGATTTCAAGAACAATATATTTACCGATCCCAGTATGGCCATGCCACTGGCTAAAGCTATTGATGGCGGTAACCCGCAAATAAAACATGCTGTAGTAACCACCTATCGCGAAGAGCATTTGGTGGAATATGGCAACACCAAAGTAAAAAAATACCTGTACCAGGTTGGCGAACAGTTCTTCAACATCTTTAGCTGGAAATTTACCAAAGGTAACGCTGCAACCGCGTTAAGTGACCCTAAGAATATGGTGATCACAGAGTCAGCTGCAAAATCATTCTTTGGCGATGCTGATCCAATCAATAAGGTGTTAAAGCTTGATAACGCCAATAACTTCAAGATTGTAGGGGTTGTTACTGATCCTCCGGGAAACTCAACCTTTCAGTTCGATTTTATTATTCCGTTTGATTATACTAACGAATGGGTTAAAAACCGCATGAACGAGTGGTACAATTCATCGCATAATGTATTTGTGCAAACTGTTCCTAATGCAAATATGGCGGCAGTTGACAAATACATTGATCAGGTAAAACACAAGAACGCACCAAATGATAAGATAAGCACATACTATACATTCCCGATGAACAAGTGGCACTTGTACAGCGAATTTAAAGATGGTAAAAATGTAGGCGGGATGATAGAATACGTGCGGTTGTTCACAGTTATCGCTATAATTATCCTGCTGATAGCCTGTGTAAATTTCATGAACCTGAGTACTGCCCGCAGCGAGAAGCGTGCAAAAGAGGTAGGCATTCGCAAAACACTGGGGTCTGAGAAAAGCCAGTTGGTGACGCAATTCTTTTTTGAATCGATAATTATAGCCTTAATAGCATTTGGTTTGGCCGTTGGTTTTGTATTCCTGCTGATGCCGTTCTTTAATACAATGGTTCATAAAAACCTTCATCTGAATGTGTTTGAGCCGGTATTTATCTTAGGAGCTTTTGTAATCATCGTATTTACTGGTGTTGTGGCAGGCAGCTATCCTGCTTTATACCTGTCGTCTTTCAATCCCGTAAAAGTGCTTAAGGGGACGTTTGCTGCGGGTAAGGCCGCGGTTTTACCACGCAGGATACTGGTAGTAGGTCAGTTTGTGATGTCGATATTGTTGATATCAGCTACCATTATTGTTTATCAGCAAATACAGCATATCAAAAACCGAAGCATAGGTTACAACCCTAATAACCTGATCATGATCCCTGCATCTGATGATATCAATAAAAGCTTTGAATCAATAAAGCAAGAATTACGAAACTCCAATTTGGTGAGTTCGGTTACACGCACATCTTCGCCATTAACCGAGATATGGTGGAAATCAGGCGCGCCTGATTATGACGGCAAACCAGCCAATGCCGATATCATTTTCTCGGGCTTGCAGGCTGATGTCGACTTTACCAAAACCATTGGTACTAAAGTATTAGCCGGTCGCGATTTTATTGGCACACCCGGCGATACATCTGTAATGTTGCTTAATAAAGCCGCCGTTGATGCCATGAAGCTCAAGAACCCAATTGGGATGGTAATGCGTTACGGCAACCGTAAGTATACCGTTGCCGGTGTTATTGATAACGTTGTGATGGCCTCACCTTTTGATCCTGTAGACCCGTTAATGGTGTATTATTCTCCTAATGGAGCTTCAGCGATTAATATCCGTTTAAAGGAGGGAGTAGCACCACAAAAAGCAATAGCCATGCTTGAGGGTATCTTTAAAAAGTACAACCCAAAGGATCTGTTCGAATATCGATTTGTTGACCAGGAGTTTGGCAAAAAGTTCGCTACGGAAGAATTGATCAGCCGTATCACCAATATTTTTGCCGGTTTGGCCATATTTATCTGTTGTATAGGTTTGGCGGGCCTTGCATCATTTACCATCGAAAAACGCTTCAGGGAAATTGGTGTACGTAAAGTGTTGGGCGCTACGGTAAGGCAATTATTGATGCTGATCTCGGCTGAGTTCCTGAAATTGGTGCTGATCGCTTTTCTGATAGCTGTGCCTTTAACCTGGTATTTAATGAGTAGCTGGCTGCAAAAATACACTTACCACATTAACGTAAGCATTTGGTTGTTTGGCGCAGTAGGGGTGCTCATACTGCTGTTAACGTTGGTTGTAGTAAGCCTTAACACCATGAAAGCTGCAATGGCCAATCCGGTGAAAAGTTTACGCTCTGAATAATATTGGTCATTGGGTCATTCGCTGCGCTGTCATTGAGTCATTGTCTGCAGGGAAGAGCAATGACTCAATGACTTAATGACCCAATGACCCAAATGACTTAACGATTATCGTATGCTAAAGAATTATTTTAAAACCGCCTGGAGAAATTTCTGGAAACATCGCTCAACCGGCTTTATTAACATTGCCGGTTTATCTGTTGGTATGGCAGCGGCTGTTCTCATTTTTATTTGGGTACACAATGAATTTACCTTTGATGCCGACCAGCCCGATGCCGAAAATATCTATCGTATAACCAATCATCTGGCTGTCGACAAGAATGAGACCTGGGTTTGGGAAAGCTCGCCGTATCAGATGGGGGTAGAGGCAAAAAAAGTAATGCCCGAAGTTGAGACTGTGACCCGTGTGCTACCTTATCACTGGTTACCTATGTACTTAAACATCGATAATGAGTTTTTTGCCGAAGAGAACGCCGCCTTTGTAGATGAATCGTGGTTTGATATGTTTAAAGGTCAGTTTATTAGCGGCAATGCTATCGCATTTAACAAAAATCCTTTCAGTATTATCCTGTCAGAAACCAAGGCAAAAAAATATTTCGCCAACCGGGATCCTATAGGCAAAACCATTCGTATCGATTCTGCGAATTACGAGGTGCAAGCCGTTGTAAAAGATGCACCGGCTAACTCGAGCTTCAGGTTTGATGTATTTATACCTATCGCCGCAAGACAAACAGAGCCTCAGGAAAAGAAAAATGATCTGGGCTGGAACAATTTCTCTTATATCACTTTTGTAAAATTGAAACCCGGCGCAAGCATCAAAAATGCTGCAACCAACCTAAAGAGTATTATTAAACCGCACCGCGATAAGGAAGACAATCTCAGTATCAGTTTAAGAAACCTGACCGCTCTGCACTTTGAGAATGATCTGCAAAACTCGGGCTTTGTGCATGGCGATAAAAAAGTGGTGTACATATTTGTGGTACTGGGCATTTTATTATTAGTTATAGCCTGTATTAACTACGTGAACCTTACAACCGCCCGTGCCAGTTTACGTGCTAAAGAAGTAAGCATCAAAAAGATAGTAGGAGCAGGCCGTAAGCATTTGTTTAATCAGTTTGTGGCAGAATCTGCAGTGGTTAGCTTGCTGGCTTTAGTGTTAACAGTAATCAATATCAGCGCAGCGTTACCGTCATTTAATAGCTTTACTGATCGTAATTTTTCACTAACAACCGACTCCGTTTACCTGTGG
>JAESTD010000340.1 GCA_016763755.1 Mucilaginibacter sp. | reverse complement strand
TATTCCCCCTTCAGGGGATTAGGGGGCTTCTAATACAACTTCTGCAACCTGTCTTTCCCGCCATTCTTCTGGAAATACTCCCACTGTGTTTTGGTATGCTGGATAAGATCATAATCGGCCCAGGTCTTCAGATCGTCGTAAGTTGGGCGATAGAAATTCATAAATTGCTGTACTTTGGCAGTATCTGTTTCTCCAGTTATCCGCATGATAAACGGTTTATTGTAACGTTTATCAACCTCGCTGGCTTGTAGTTCTTTTTTCTGATACTCGGCAAAGCGTTTTGCTCTGCCCGGGGTTTTACCAAATAGTTCATAAATACCCGTTAGCGGATTTGTGAGCATAGACAGCGCTGGTGGCTTTCCATTGTAGAACGTACCTTGTTTACGGTAATCGTTCATTATGTCGTTCATTTCCTGCTTTTTGGTTTGGCCTACAACTCTCACTTCGTCTAATTGAACCTCAGGCTGCATGTAAACAACCAGACCACCGTAAGCCGATGCCGCCTGTTTTTGTGGGGTATAGCCGCTTTTATTAAACTCTAAAGTATCGCCGGGGTTAGCCGTAATCGAAAAATTTCCGAGTGCATCACTCATCACAAATACGCTTGTTTTGGTATTAGTAACCGCGACGCCGTTAAGCCTTTCTGACGATATGCGCTTAAAAACAGCTCCTTTAATGGTACCGGTTTGCGCTTTGGCAAGTGAACTTAAGCCGACAATGGCCGCAAGAAATAATAAAAACTTGATGCGCATATAGTATAAAACGTAGTAAAAGTACAAAATGTACTTTGTAGCAAATGTGAAAAAGTGTTAAGGTTTGTTTAGTGATAAGAGATTTGGGGTTAGAGATTACTCACTCAATGGTTTTCACCAATCTCTATCACCAATCTCTAATCTCTATTTGCCCAAAATCTTTATCTTTGCATATGATAAAGTCCATGACCGGGTATGGTATTGCCACGTTTGATGCCGGCAATGTTAAATATACCGTCGAGCTTAAATCGCTGAACAGCAAATTCCTCGAGCTGTCATTGCGCCTGCCAAAAATGTTTTCCGAAAAAGAGTTCCAGCTACGGAACGAATGCAGCAAGCAAATAGAACGCGGCAAAGTTAACCTCAGCATTAACGTTGAACAAAACGGTGCTAACGTAAAAGCCGCCGGTATCGACCGCGACCTGCTGATGCACTACTACAACCAACTTAAGAGCGTTAGCGAACAAGTTGGCGAACAATCAACAAATCTTTTCCAGTTAGCACTCGGTTTGCCTGAAGTAGTTAAGTACGATGAGGACACCGTTAGCGAGGATGAATGGAAACAAGTTGAAAAAACCTTTCAGCAGGCATTAGCAGCTTTCCAAAAATTCCGCAGTGATGAAGGTAACGTATTAGAGCAGGACATTAAGTACCGCATCGGCATTATCCTCACCAATCTTGCCGCTGTTGAAGTAGCCGAACCGAGGCGTATACCGGTTATTCGCGAGCGTTTAAACCAATTTTTAAGCGAGGCTGTTGGTGCCGAGAGTGTAGATAAGAATCGCTTTGAGCAGGAGCTGATCTACTATATCGATAAACTGGACATAACGGAAGAAAAGACAAGGCTGAAAAGCCATTGCGACTATTTTCTGGAAACCCTTAAAGCGGCTGATGCTAATGGTAAAAAGCTTGGCTTTATCTCACAAGAGATCGGTCGCGAGATAAATACCCTTGGCTCTAAAGCAAACGATGCCGAGATCCAGAAACTGGTAGTAGGTATGAAAGAGGAACTTGAAAAAATTAAAGAACAACTGCTGAATGTATTGTAGTTCATTGGCTCATTGGTTCATTAGTTTTAAACTGACCAAATGAGTACAAATGAACAAATGAACTGATAAACAAAATGAGCCAAGAAGGAAAACTCATCATATTTTCGGCCCCATCGGGTGCAGGTAAAACAACTATAGTGCACCACCTGCTGCGCAAAATGCCCGAGCTGGAGTTTTCTATTTCGGCCACAACACGCCCGCCCCGTGGCGAGGAAGTGGATGGCAGCGACTACTATTTTATCAGCAAAGAAGAATTTTTGCACCGCATTGCCAAAAAACAGTTTGTTGAGTTTGAAGAAGTTTACAGCGGTACTTTTTACGGTACACTCCGTACCGAGATAGAGCGCATCTGGGCTACCGGCAAAACCGTGATATTTGATATTGACGTGGAAGGCGGCATGCACCTTAAACGCAAATACATGGATCAAGCACTCGCCATATTTGTGCAGCCACCATCATTAGAAGTGCTGATAGAACGCCTTACAGGCCGTGGCACCGATAGCGCAGAAAAATTGCAGGAACGCTTTGCAAAGGCAGAAAAAGAACTGGGATATGCTCCTCAATTTGATATTATCCTCAAAAATTACGATCTTCAGACAGCTTGCAACGAGGCAGAGGAGTTAGTGAAAAATTTTATTAGTTAGGCCCGGCCTACGCCAACGGTGGAGGAGCTTTAACGCTTGTTAAAGTTGGGGCCTCACAATTAAACATTCCCCCTTCAGGGGGTTAGGGGGCACCTTATGAAGATCGGTTTACTATTCGGTTCGTTTAATCCTATACACATCGGGCATTTGATAATTGCCAACTATATGGCTAACCATACCGCTTTGGATAAAGTTTGGCTGGTAGTATCGCCCCAAAACCCATTGAAGAAATACGGCGACCTCATTAACACCTATGACCGCCTGGAGATGGCTAAACTGGCTACCGAGAATGCTACCAACATCGCTGTGAGCGATGTGGAGCTGAAGCTACCGCAGCCATCGTATACTATTGATACCCTTACTCATCTCAAAGAGAAATACCCCGAGCATGAATTTGCCCTCATTATGGGATCAGACAACCTGGTAACCCTGCATAAGTGGAAAAACTACAGCCTCATCCTGCGCGATTATCAGATCTTTGTTTATCCCCGCCCGGGCTATGAAAATGCCGAATTTGCATCTCACCCATCCGTAACCATAACTATGACGCCACTGATGGAGCTTTCGGCAACATTCATCCGTAAATCGCTCAAAGAGAAAAAGAACATACAGTTCTTTGTACCCGATCCTGTACTGAAGTTTATTGAGAATAAAAGCCTTTATAAATAGCTGAAAGCTTAAGGCAGAAAGCTAAAAGCCGTCAGTAAGCTTTCAGCTTTGGTCTTTCTGCTTTCAACTTCAACCCCTATCTTTGTTGCCGTGAACGAAAAAACCATTTTAAAGCTGCAGTTACCTACCGATCCGCTGTGGGTAAAAAATGTTGTGGAAAGTAACATCGAAGAATTACTTACCGACCATGCTTTTTGCGAGCAGAAGGCTGCCAGCAATGCTATCACGCTTATTGTACAAAACCCTAACCTGAGTGATCTGGTGCAGGAGATGTGCGATCTGGTGCAGGAAGAAATGGATCATTTTAAACGCGTTCACCAAATCATTATTCAACGTGGGTACACCCTTGGTCGTGAACGTAAAGATGATTATGTTAACGAGCTGCGTAAATTTATGATAGTCGGCGGCGGCCGCGAAGCGCAACTGATAGACCGTTTACTACTATCAGCCATGATCGAGGCACGCAGTTGCGAAAGGTTCAAAGTGCTTTCAGAAAACATCGGCGATAAAGAACTATCTGATTTTTATTACGAGCTGATGGTGAGCGAGGCCACCCACTACGCTACCTTTATCCGCCTGGCAAAGAAATATGCTACCGAGGTTGATGTAGATAAACGCTGGACAGAGTTTTTAGCTTTTGAAGCCCGGGTGATACAAAATTACGGCAAAGCCGAAACCATCCACGGATAATTCGTCTACACATACCGCCCGCTTACCGATACTTTCCTTAATTTTAAGCTTATAAACGTTTCTTTTGGAAATGCTACGCTTAAAAACCTTCTCGGTACTGATACACATAGCCTGCTGGCTGTTGTTTATGACATTCCCCTTATTGTTCCTTAATGGCCCAAGCGGAAATGTATCCATGGCAACTATTATGGCATCGCCTTACTACTGGCTATTTTGTGCTACTTATGTAGTGCTGTTCTACCTTAACACCAACGTCCTTTTTCCGCGGTTCTTCCTCAGAAAAAAATACATCGATTATGCCATTATATGTTTTGGCTTATTGAGTGCTGTTTATGTACTTCGCCCTTACGATAGACTGTTCCGCAGTATTAACAGCAACGCATTCATGCAAGCCCAGGGGCAACAGTTTGGCCCGCCGCCGGGCAATGGCCCCGGCGGTCCGCCACCAAATTTTCATCCCGATAGCGTGAGGCAACAACCGCCGCCGAATATGCGGCCTGAAGGAGCGCTTGCAGAGGAGGTGTCCAGTATATGCGTCTGGGTGTGCCTGCATGAGAAGGTATTTCCGAATGGGTGCGGTTGGCTT
>JAESTD010000339.1 GCA_016763755.1 Mucilaginibacter sp. | reverse complement strand
CATCGGCGTAAAGGACGCATCGCCGGCAGGTAAAGCATTTGCTGCGCTCTCTTATAAACATATTTTTTGGCCCCCAGCATGGCCGGGCACGATATTTCTCAAAAAAATTTAATCCGACTTAGAACATATTTATTTCAAATCATAGGTAAGGCAAGTCATCTGCTGCGCACCAATAATAAGATCTGTGAAATAGCCTGTAAACCGGGAGTGGAACATCCCTCCCATTATGCTAAGATCTTCGTAAGCGAGTTGGAATCATAAATTTTTACTGATAAGTTACATCTTAGGAAGGACTTCACCTATCATTACCATGAGGACATCTAAACTTTATTCAGGCTAAATACAGTGGCATATAATTCATTATTGCGTTCCCTTCCCTGTCTGTCCGGCAGATGCTAAAATCTCAAATAGCAGGAATCAGCTGGACCTTTTACCGAACCAGGCCTTGACCCTGGACCAAAGTGACGGTCGGTCCCGGCTTTCATCATCGTTGCCGATAAGGTAACCGTATGGCTTCAGCGGCTCAACATGATCGAATACGATCTTGAGCATACCTAATAGCGGAATGGCCAGCGCCATACCGCCAACGCCCCAAACAGCTTCGCCAACCACTAACACGAAAATGCTGAAGAAAGGATTAATGTCAACATCCTTTCCAACGACCAGCGGCTGCAGAATGTAACTCTGTATGAATTGCACCAGCCCGTAGGTGATCAATACCTGGACGACCATGGAGCTGCCGCCACCCTGCGCAAGCGCCATCATAGCGGTCAAAGAGGTGCCGGTAATATTGCCGACAAACGGGATGATCTCCAGGGTGCCGCAGAGTATGGCAAAGAAAAAAGCGTTTTCGACGCCGACAATGGAAAAACCGATGCCATACATGATCCATAAGCAAAGAATCATTTTAGCAAGGCCGGAAAGATATTTCTGGGCAACACCGGTGGCTTCGGTCATGATCCTTCCCGCTTTTTCTTCTTTTTCCTTACCGGCAAGTTTCAGGATAAAACGCTTGAAATGACTGCGGGCGCTGACGAAAAGGAACACGTAGATCAATATTAATACAGCGGTGGTCAACGAGCCAAGAAATCCGGTAGCCAGCGAAGCCAAATAGCCGGCGGCACTGCCTGCCCCGGATGAGCCCTGCTTTTTGATCAGCTGCTCCTGCTGCTCTCTGGAAACGCCAAACCGGTCGTTGACCATCTGCTGTAATCCCGTGAGCAATTTTTTGATCTGCTCCTCTACCTGGTTCAAATTGGTCTGGATATTGGAGACCCGCCAGCTCAGCAACAAAATAAACCCAGCAACCGCTGCCAGGAGCACCAGGATGCAAATAACAGCAGCGACCGTCCGGTTTACCCCCTTCCCTTCAAGCCAGCGGCTCAAGGGTAGCAGCAGCATGGCGAGGACCGCGGCAAGTGCGACGGGCATCAGGATGCCGGCAGTGAAATAGAGACCGCTGAAAACGAGGAATAGCAGCAAAAGATAAAGCACCGGTTTACGCGGTTCAGGATATGTTCTTGTCATTATGTATAAATTGATTGCTCCCCTCATTTGGCAGGCCTGAGGACTGCGGGTAATTCATGGATCAATGTCTGTTCATGCAACAGGGATCTTCCTGATTAGTTTGGGCTTACTGATTCGGTTAATGCGAATGGTCTTGCCCACTAACCTGTATGCTAGCAACCCTTGCTTTCGCTATTCCTTTTTATCAATTCGGGAGAGTATTGCGGGATTTCTATCCCTATCTGCGCATAAAAATTTTGAAATTAAAAAACCCCGGCTATATGGGATATGGCCGGGGACTTTTAACCTGATGTAAATCGATAAATCAGTTTAGTGGATTGCAAACTGTCCGAAAAAGACAACCAATGAGATCAAAACATTTAGTACATTGAGCCTGATCCGGCCGCCATCCTCGGTCCGTTGAGCCAATTATTGATTAATCAAATGCTAGATAACACCAGCTCCGGAAACACCTCTCTTCAGCAAGATATGATGCAGATCGGATAAATAGGTCAAATCACCTGAGCCGTAAAGATCGCCAATAGCGTAAGCGCTTGTTGATTAGGCACGATTGGTACTCGTTTAAAGCTCGTTGCTATTTGTCAGGCGGACACAGTTGCATAAACGTTACAATACTGCTACTTTCATAGGATTGCATGACACCTGTCGGTGCCGGCAGGGCATAATTGCGCCAGCAAAGGTCACGCTGTTTATCGCGGTTGTTCCACCCGGCATCAACATTCTGCTGTATCCAGCTCAAATACTGTGTTTGCCCGGCATCTTTGATGAGTTGCATAATATATTGCGCGAAGATCGCCTTTAAGACACCTTGTTCGTTGAAGTCACCTTCGGCAGGCAGTATGTTGTTGGTGCACATTTTATTTTTGGTATAATCGGCGATCAACTTTGCATCGTTAAGATAGGCAGCATCCTTAGTTTCATTATACAAAGCTATCGCCGCACCAATAGCAGTACCCTGGTTGTACGTATAATCTTCATACCCTGGAGCATTGTTACCTATTTTATGATCGGCGACACGGCCTTCTGAATTGACGAGGTTAGCTTTTGCCCACTGGTAAACAGACAAGGCTCTGTCGTAATAGATTTTGTTACCGGTTAACTTATACAAACGCATGGCAGCGATCGCCGTTGGGAAATTTATACATGCGTTTTTACCGCTGTGGTTAAAGTCCCAGAACATACCACCATCAACCGGGTCGTATGAGCCATTCCACACCCTGTCAAACCCGGCGATCGCCTTTTGCAGGTAGGTCGCGTTGCCCGTTAATTGATTTGCACGCGCAAGGGCCATTACCCACCACATCATATCATCATAAATAAACCAGGCAGTGGTATTGTCCCAGTTATAACCGTCGTATTCGTTATAGCCGCCCTGGTATATATCATCGATCATCGCCATCTGCGATTGGTCTTTTGTACGCTCATAAACGTTCATGGCCATATCCCAATAAATAGCCTGTGTCCAAATGGCACCCAAATTGGTTTGCAACGTGTTGGCGTAATACAGTTTTTTTGTTGGGTTGTAGTAATAACGGTTAAAAGCCGTATACGCCTTTGTTGCATCTGTGGTGGTAAATGCAGGACTGTCTGTTGTTGTGCTACTCCCTGGTTTGGTTGTTTCCGTCTTTACACCTTCATTGCCTTTGCTGCAGCTCGCCGCTGCTATCAAAAAGCCGGTAAGTAATACCATGTATGTTTTTTTCATAAGTAAATAAGTGTTTATTCCTAAAAAAATAGAGAACCGCTCTGATATTTACACAGTGATCAGCCTCGAAAAGACCATTCAAATGCAGTAAAAAAAGAGAAGCTAAAGTTTCAATTTGATATATGGTTAAAGGTAAAACAGGGCGATAATAAGCTGCGCTACACATACACGCTATGCATCGTCTATGGTAGTAAGCAGCCTTTCTTAAACCAACCCCCAAAGTTTACCAACTCAAAGTCACTTTTATTCCGTCCGGGCTGTTCGCAAAGCCCAGGTAAACGGTTTTTGATGATTCGTCCCACGATGTTTTTACATCCATAATTTGCTGCCCTGAAGCATCTGTAACTTTAGTAGACTTTGGCTTGGCAGGCAAAAGCACCCGCATGCTGTTCAGCGTTTTAACGGGACTTTTTACAACGAATGAATAGGTATTTCCCTGCACCTTTTCATCATAGGCACGGGCGGCAGCGGCTAAAACCTGTGGTTTACTTTTAACGGCTACACGCTTTACATTATACAGCAATGATTGCTCACCCGGGTTGATCACCTTTTGTACCAATACAGGCAGTTGCGGATCGAACAGATCTATCACGGGCCCTTTAATGGTATAAGGTTTGGCGTCCGCATTTTCATCCAACACCGAAACCACGTCGTAGGCGCCACGCTCCAGGTAAAGGTTATTTTTAAATTCCAGCTTACCGGCTTTGGCATCTGCTTCATAAGCTTGTTTGATTGTTTCTACATAGTGGCTGTCACCGTTGCTTTGCATGGCATACTCTTTAGGGTTTTGGCGCAGAACATAAACGGCACCTCTCCCTACCTTATGTTTTTCTTTACCATTAGCCGGTGTAATGCCCAAAAGTTTAAACAAATGTTCTGAAGGCGATTTAAAACCGTTGCCTTTAGTATCCCACCATTCCATTACCGATTGGTAAGGGTCATCATCCTTTCCGGTGTAGATCAATATGCCACCCTGTTTGACCCATTTGGCCAATGCTTCGTGCACATCGGGTGCGTTAGGTTTCATGTTCGAGTAGCTAACTACTAATACTTTGATATTCTTCAATGTAGCAGCATAGTTCAGGTTTTCCATGTGCACGGTTTGTACCGGCACCCCCCTTTTAAGGAGCGGAAGTGTTTGCCCATAGAAGTTTGAAAATTGCGGATCCTCGAAACCGTTATGTGTAGGGAAGCGCTGAAACATGAGTGAATTGCTCATGAGCACACCAATGCCGTTTACGCCGGTTACCTTGTTGGCTGATAGTGGCATACTGTTGAGCGCATTTACCATTATCTGCATTTGCGTGGAGTAATACTGCGGTATCAGTACTTTCTCATCGCTGTTGGCAACTTTGTACGGATGGGTGTAAATGCGTTCCGGCCATGGCATCACCTCGTAATCGGCGACCATTGGATACAAGAGTTTAGCGGTGAAAGTTGCCTGATAGTTCTTTTTGTAATCAGCCCAATCGCGAGGCCAATCTTCTATCGGGTCTGTTAGAAAATACATTTTACGACCGGTTGGTGCTGTCATAGATACCATAGAGCCGTACTCCAGAAAAGCATTCTCAAACACCCGTTCTTTTTTCTCGCCGTTAAAGTAAGTAGGTTCGCGGGAGGTACCCGTCCAAACCTGGGCGATGTAACCATCAATACCTGGCAGCGATGCTAAACTTGCCTCAGGACTAACAATTTGCCACGACGAGTAATTGACCAACGAGTGTGTGGCAATAAATACTTTGATAGCTTTGCCCTTACTTTTACCATAAGCTTTTGCATAGTTAGATACAACCTTTAGAGCCTCATAATACAAATGGTATTTCAACTTACTTGACAGATAAGTATTCTCCGCCGATTCATGCTGTGGCTTCCATGGGAAACCATAGTACTTTTGCCATTCTTCTTTAAAAGGTGCGCTATAACCTGCACGAGCCCAGAACTCGGGCTCTTCTAAAAATATAGTGGTAATGCCTGCATCTATCACGCGTTTAACCACGGCGGTTTTCATATACTCGATGAATGATTTTACAGGTACCACGTAAGGCATATTTTTACCGTGGAAAATGGTATCACCCTTTTGTGTCACCTGGCCAACGCCGAGATGATTGATGCCATCCCACTTGCCCAAAAAGTAATCTTCGTAACTGCCCCAAGCAATACCGGTCATAAATTGTGTTTGGTAGCCATGGTCTCGCCACGATTGTACGCGTTGCTCAAAGGTCATTCCTTTTCTGTCGTTAACGCAGTAAACAATGGCGATATCAGACCGCACATCAATTTCCGGCATCCAGGGACTGCTGGTTTGAAAAGCTGTTTTCTGTTTAGCAGCAACCGACTTTTTTGTTTGTGCCGAAACACCAACGACCATCGCCGCCAACGAACAGGTAAATAGTAGTTTTTTCATAGGTAAAGATAGTTGTAAACCAGTCTTGCGCCGCACCGCGCATGGCCGGTATTAACAGGCAGATTAAGGTACGGTTACTGTTTTTACATCAGAGTAGTTGTAGTATTTAAGGCCATAATCGATACGGGCACCTACTCGGATGAAATATTGACGTGTTTTAGGCAGCGGGCCACCTTTTGTAGTGATGGTAACCGTTTGGTTTAGAGTTGCGTTAGCCTCTGATCCATTGAAGTTTACCTGGGTAGAATAACGATCATCAAAGTTATTGTTACCAACGTATTTATTTGAGTTGACAAATAACCGCAGATCAGTTACATTTTGCTGAAAGTTAGGATCGTTAGTACCACGGGTTATCTTATAGCTAGCCGTAATGGTTCCGTCTGAGTTTACGGTTGGCTCGCCCACCCACTCTATACGCAGAAAAGGCTCAACCTGAAAGTCTACGGTCTTCGTACCATTTATTTCAACGGTTTGGCTTTTATCAACAACCGTAGCGCCGGTATTGTCCGTTTGTACCAAAGGCACAAATGGCCCCTCCGCACTTATTTTGTTAGTGCCTTTAAAAAGCTTGGTATAGTTGTATGTACCATCTTGCATCGAGGCAATATAAAATGGCGTAGGGTTATCGCTCCAGCTTATCTCAAGCAGTTTAATACGTGTACCGCTGCCTTGTTCGGTTTGTACGGTTTTACCCGTACCGGCATCTATCACGCTTCCCTTTAAGGTCTCCTTAGGATCCTCGTAATTATCTAATTTGCTACACGATGCAGCTAATAAAGCTATAGCGCATGCAGCTATGGTATATATTCTATTTTTCATGAACTTTGAATTAATAACCTGGGTTTTGAACTAACTTTTGGCTTTTTTGTATCTCTCCGTTAGGGATCTGCTCATAGTACCAGCGCACATCGAAAGTGTATCTTACATTGCGCTCATCAGTACGGGCATCAAAGAAATATTTCTTATCATTGGCAGCGTAAAACGGCATCAGCACACGGTACAATGTTGCATTTTGCTCTTTATCGGCAGTCCTCCATCTGCGCATATCCCACCATATTTTGTTTTCAAAACCAAGCTCTTTCCTTCTTTCTTTCCTGATAGCGTCAACGCTTAGCAGATCGCCCGCGCCCGTAAGCGATGTTGCGCCTGCACGTTCACGTATCTGGTTAATAGCGGTCATCGCATCGGATAAGTAAGTGCCGTTTTGCCCCAGGCTGTTTAGTTCCCAAGCAGCTTCGGCATAATTCAAAAGCACTTCGGCGTAACGCATTTCTATCCAGGTCTGGTCAGAGCGGTTCTCCAAAACTTCTGATGTAGGTTTATCCGGCACCAACCACTTGCGTATAGAAAAGCCTGAAATAGCGCAGGTACCATCGCCTGTGAATATCCCGCTTAGACCTGCAGGATTCATGGTTGTACCATCGGGTAGTTTGTAAGGGGTCTGGTTGGCGTTTGATGATTGGACAATATCTGCCGTTGGGTAATTGGCTGTTGAACCGGCCGGTAATAGCGGAGTTATACCGCCCGCAGAGCTTCCGGTATAGATACCACGACGGATCTCGATACTTTGCCCTTTCAGCTGGTCGCCGGGTAAAACAACGGTGGCCCGTAAACGCGGCTCGGCGTTGGCAAACAGGTCCATAGTGTTGGTGTACAGATCATACTTACCGGCAGTGGTGGTTTTTAATGTGCCGTCGCTGTTTTTAGGCAGGCCATCAAGTAGTTCAACATAATCCAGCGTGGGATTAACCTCTGCGGAATAACCATTTGCACCCATCAATTGACGCGGAACGTTGTAAGCATCATAACCATGAACCGATTCAGGGTAGTGATATTGTTTTACAAAAATATTTTCAGGACTGCTGGCATCAAAAAACAAGTTAACAAAGTTTTGGTATTGGGCTTCTTTGTCGCCTGCTGCCCATGTTTTCTTATAAAGGCTGTATTTTCCATCAAGCAGTTTGGCGGCATCGCAAGCGGCTTTAAAATACGTAACTGCCTTTGATGACGGGATACCACATATACGGGCGCCCCCATCGATTAAAGTAATATTGTTGTATTTGGCGATAGAACCTGCAAATAACATTACCCTTGATTTGAAGCCGGCAGCAGCATATTTATTTGCACGACCCGCCTGGTTGGTTTCGCTCATATTTTGGTAGGCGTAATCCAGGTCGGCAGCGATGAAATCGTAGGAAGCTTCTTCTGATGCCCGCGCCATATTCAACCCTTCCAGATCGTTGGATGGGTATTGTAAAACCTTATCGACCAAAGGAACACCACCATAACGTTTAACCAGGGCAAAGTAAGTTGCGGCACGTATAAAGCGAGCCTCCCCTTTCCAACCGTTGACTTGCGCTTCACTAAAGTCACTGCTGTACTGGTCTATGTTCTCTAAAAAGTAATCTACATCCCGCACCAGCCGGTAGCAATCCGCCCACGGCGATTCGTTGACGTTTTCCTGCATGGCCCCACGCTGGTCGCGGCTAAGCGCCTCGCCCGTAACCGCAGGGAACGGGCTGATGATCCAGAAGAAATTTAAGCCACGCTCAGGCGAATATCTGAAATCCTCAATAGGTAATTGTGCGTAAAGACGGGCCATGTAAGCTTGCACGCCACCAGCGTTGCTTAATACGTCTTTATCCTGTATGATATTGATTGGCGGTACATCAAGCTTTTTACAGGCCGTTGTCCAGCATATTAAAAAGCAAAGTGCAGTGTATATCGTTTTTTTCATGTTGATAAAATTTAAAGCTTAACATTGACACCTAATGAAAAGGTCTTATTGAGCGGGTACAGGTAACCATAGGTTGATGATGGGTGCTCCGGATCAAGGTACTTGACACCGGTAAACGTCAGCACGTTATAACCGTTGACAAATATCCGCGCGCCTTTGATGCCGATCTTTCTGATCGCACCGGGCGATAGGCTGTAGCCTATTTCAGCAGATTTTAACCTCACATACGAGGCATCCTGGATGTTAAACATCGAATTAACATCGGCAGTGGTGCCTGTTAAAGCATAACTACCAGGGGTCCATATGGTATTAGGATTGTACGGATCCGCATTAGGGTCTGTAGGGTGATACCGGTCCATAAACATTGCTAATGCACTGCCCCCTCCCCATAATGGGATATTTAATTGCTCCTGGTAGGATACCGTAACACCGGTAGCACCTTGCCAGACCATGTTAAAATCGAACCCTTTATAAGAGCCGCCAATCGTTAAACCGAAGTTTGTGAGCGGAGCGCTGTTGTAAGCAATTGGGTGTACGTCATCGCCAGTGATCTGTCCGTCGCCGTTCCAATCCTGGTAAATGTAATCACCTACCACCGCGTTGCGTGATACGAACTGATTGTTATTCAGGATGTCCTGGTAGTTGGTATAGCGACCTCCCGCGCCATAGCCCCAATAAATATTGTTCCAGCGATTATTCTGGTTGTTATGCCAGTTGAGCTGTGAATTTCCGAAACGCGCTTGTACGACGGTGCGGTTCTTCGTGCGCGCAAAAGCAACGTTACCGCGAATGTTATAATTGAATGCGCCGATATGGTTGCGGTGACTCAGCTCTATCTCAAAACCTTGTGTTCTGTCGCTGTTCAGGTTTTCCTGCGGCAGGGTTGCACCTACCACACTTGGCAAATTTAAGATCTGCGTCCCTAACAAGCCTGACCGATCGCGTCTGAACACGTTGAAGGTAGCGCCTATCAATCCATTCCACGCTTCGGCATCTACTCCGATATTGTAGGTTTCGGCATTGAACCAAGTAAGGTTTTGGTTAGCTATACCCAGGTTTTCAACGGCGTTTACAAATGTGCCGTCAAACACGGAGCCTGGCGGCAGTTGGTTGTTGGAGCCATTTGCGGGATAACGGTAGCCGGTAAGAAACTGGTAGGCCAAAGCAGAATCATCACCCACTTTACCGTAAGCCGCCCTTAGTTTCAGGTCATTTATAAATGAAAGGCCACTGTTCTTCCAGAAATCTTCCTGGGTTATCCGCCATCCGACAGAGGCTGCCGGGAAAAAACCCCATCGTTTTGTCGGTGAAAAACGCGAGGAGCCATCCTGGCGGAAGCTGACCTCTGCCAGGTATTTGGATTTGTAGTTGTAATTGATACGACCCACTACCGATTTGTTCACATAGTCGTAGATGTCACCGGTATTAGCAGAACCTATCTGGTTTTGTGCATTACCGGCAAATATCTGGTCGACAGGCAGGGATAGTTCACGCTGTGCGTAGAAGTTGTCCTGCTGGCGGTGATTCTCTTCATACAACAACAAACCGGTAAAGCTGTGATCGCCAAAGGTATGGTCGTAATTCAACGATAACTGCATAAGCGTGCCCGGGCGCTCAAACGACTCATTACGAATGGTGGCTGGCGACTGGTAAGCTGTAGGCCTGTATGTATCGCTGTTGGCGTCGTAGGTGTACTGATTATAAGTTTTTTGGTAAAGCTTATTGTTAGAATGATAGTAATCGTAAGCAAATAAACCCTTAGCGCTTAAGCCCTTCAGGTAAGGGATTTGCCACGTTGCAGATACCTGCGATTGCAGCCAGCGGTTAGTATACTTACGGTAACCGTTCACATCTGCATCTGCAAGGGCCACCGGATTACTGCCATCCACCTCGCCAATGTTCAGATAAGCCGGGTTGTTGTTGGCATAAACAGACTGCGTCGGTACTTGGCGCCAAAACGAGCGGATGATCCACCAAGCATCCTGGTATGGTTGGTTTTTCTCATCAAGTGTTCCGTTGATGTTTACATCGACACTTAAATTTTTGGTAATGCGGGTAGTTAAGTTAGAGCGCAGGTTGTAACGTTTGTAATTAAGATCGTTACTGCGCAAAAAACCATCCTGCTGGGTGATACCCATGCTAACAAAGTAAGTGGTATTTTCACTGCCACCCATGGCATTTAAATTGTGCTGCGATTGCGGTACACTGTTTTTGATGACCGGGGTGTACCAATCTGTACTGGCGCGGGTACCGTTTCGGAAGGCCTCAAAATCTGTCTGGGAATATTTCACCTGGCCGCCGTTAACGTTGTGCAATAGCTGTTCGTTAACGAGCGTCATAAAATCTAACGCGCCAACCGGTTTAGGCAAGCCAGATGGTACCTGTAAGCCGTAGGTGCCGGAATAACTAAGTTCAAGCGTTCCTTTTTTGCCGCGTTTGGTGGTTACCAATATCACGCCGTTTGCCGCACGCACGCCGTAGATAGCGGCAGATGCATCTTTAAGTACCGATACACTTTCGATGTCATTCGGATCCAGGCGGGTAATGTTATCGCGGGGAACCCCGTCGATCACCACAAGTGGGTCGCCGAAACCACGTATACTGAAAGAGTTATCAAATGAGCCGGGTTCGGCCGAATTTTGGGTGACCCTTAAACCCGCAACCTTACCGGTTAAAGAGTTTAAGACGTTCTCATTTTTAGTTGTGGTGATCTCGCTTCCGGTGACACTGGCTACCGACCCGGTAAGCGTAGCTTTGCGTTGCGTACCATAACCTACAACAACAACTTCGTTTAAGGTTGAGGCATTTGTTGCAAGCTTTACATTCAATTGCCTTTGGCCACCATAAACAATCTCTTGGGTAGCATAACCCAGAAAGCTGAATATAAGTGTTTGACCACTGGCTACATTGAGGACATATTTGCCGTTAATATCCGTAACAGCACCTGTTGTAGTTCCTTTAACCGCAACAGACACACCGGGCAGAACACCCGACTGGTCCGACACTACACCCGTAACCGGCGTGACTTGTGCACTTACATTCATGCACAGCAGCAAAAACCAGAACGATAGCAAGCAAAAAGCCATACTCCCCCTCATCTTTGCAACATAGCGCGCGCAATGGCGCACACCATAGTTGGTAGAGTTTTCATCCATAGAATAATTGGTTAAAATTGGTTTATAAATACCGGCAGACAAGCCCTGGTTACGGCCTGCAGTTCGTTAACCGGTGAACAAGTATAAACTTTGATGGATTAACAGATGGGTTAACTTTCGGGTTAAGACGTTATATTTTTCGTTAACCGTGATATTTTTAACCGTGAGATAATGTGCCGAGCACGATAAGATCATTTGCAGATCTTCTCAAACGGAATGGCATATGGGCTGCCTAATGATCGCTCGTAATCAGCAGCAAAATCGTCGTAAGTTTTGCGGGCATACTCTACGCCCTTTATTCTGCGAAGCGCCTTCAATTTGTATTTGATAGCGACGTCATTAAAGGGATCCATAGCTAAGGTCAAGCGGGCTAGTTCAAGAGCATGTTTGTGCTTACCGGTTTCGTAAATACGCTTTACCTCCGGCAGGATAATGCTGAGCAACAGCTCTTCATGGTTTTGTTTAAAATCATCCAGCCAGTGCTCAGGAACATCACGCAATAATGCCCCCCGGGCAAATAACCCAAACTGTTCTTCAACTAACTGCGCTGCTGATATTTCGCCGCATTGCAGACGACCAAGCTCAGCTGATAATTTGAAATAGTCGCACTGGAAGCCGTTGCTGAATAAAAAGCGGTAGGTATCATTTACAAATGTTAGCTCCAGGCCATTGATATCTGCAATAATGCTGCGCAGGTGATTGATGGTTACACCGCGAATATTTTTGGTTTTGGTTATTTCCTTATCAGGCCAAAGTGTGGCGGATATCTTTTTTGGGACAACACCTTGTCCATCCTTACTGTTGAGTAGCAGTAAGATAAAAAGTTGTTTTATTTTAGGACTAAATAAATACGTAATATCTTTTCCGGATTTATCATATGCCGTAAACTCACCGAATAGGTAGACACTATCAGGTCTTTTCTCGGTTTCAATGTTATTAGTTTTATAAAACGGTCGACTGTCATCTTCGCTTTTTAGGGGTACGTTGTGATAACTCCTTATTCTGACCAGATAGATAGCTGAAAAAACCGTCAGCAATAACAGGGCACCGACGATAACGTATATATAGCGGGTTTTCATGCCACTGTTTGCGGGCTTTAAAGATGCTAGGTAAACGCTCTGTTCTATTGGCGGGGCGGTTAGGGTATAAATGCGGATCGAAGACTGGTCGGGCGAGGTAAATTCCTGGGCAGTGCAAACAAACTCGTCCTGCTTAGCATCGTAGAACAAATTAAAATCGCTCTCAATACGCTCCGATGTTACCGGTAAAATACCACTTACGACTTCGTACGACCCATCTTTGATAGAAAACTTATATAAACGCAGTGCTGTCTTAGGTTTCTCATGCGGATAGCAAAGGGCGTAAAAATACTTGCCATCTTTTGAAACGATAAGATTGTTGGCAGGTACAAAGGACTCTCCCGGAGGTTTGATCTCCCAAATCTTTTTGATGGTTCTGCTGTTAAGATCTACCCTGTACAGGTCATAAAAATGCCGCCCCCCGACGATCTGGTTGCCGGATTGATTTCCATACCCGCCAAAAATATAAACCTCGTTTTTATGGTCAGCCTTGCTGCTGCCAGCAAAAAATCGTGGTAAAATGGTGTCGCCTTTAAAACTTACGGCTTCCCATGTATCAGTCGCTTTGTTATATGCAAGAAAATCATTGTGGTAAGAGAAAGAACCGTAACCTCCAAAAAGATAAAAATTACGGCCCGTATGATCTTGGAAGATATTGTGGTGATGCCGTTGATCCTTTGTAGAGGCTTTACCAATCCGTTCCCATAGGAGTGTATTTAAATCCAGCGAGACAATACTATTGGCAGTATCCCGCGGCTGCACTTCGTATACGTAGAGCTTCCCCTGATCCGCATTTAAAAAACTTTTACCCAGGAACAGCTTTATCGGGTTGGCGTTGGCGTACGGTTTTGCATCTATGCCTTCTGTTTGTAAATTGTAGCGAACTACAGAATCACTTTTGAACATCAGTAATTGTTGCGTGGCATCATTAAAATTGAGCCCTGCCACTTCTTTAAAATTCCGCTTAAACTTTAAAGCCCAAAAGAACGACCCATTGATAAGCCACTTGGGATGATCCACAAAACCCAAGGTTTCGCCATCATCAGCATGTACAATGTTTCCCTTCCATTCATCAAGCGGAAAATGATAGCTATCTTCGTGACTACTTACAGTAAGATCTTTGATAGCCATTTTAGGCACATCCGAGTAGTGCGGATTTAGCCCGAAACTTATTTTAGGTGTAATACTTTTATCAAACCCGAAACCAATTGCGCGGTAAGATTTGCTGTTTATGTTGATTTCTACGCTGTTTTTTAAAAGATCAACAATTACCTTAACCCTCATCCACTTCCGGCGCTTAAGCAGATCAATATTGAGGGGTATTTCTATTTTATTGCTTTTGCTATCAATATTAAAATTCAGCGTTGGCGAGCCGTTGTGATTAAAGATGTAGGTTAAGCTATAGGAGTTATTTTTTGTATCGGTTATGTTAAAAACATAGCCCAAATGATCGTTATCCCAAAGGGACAGATCAAACGTCATTTGAAAGCTATCATGAAAGGTCGGAGCTTCCCTGAATACGGTATAAGACGTACGCCTGCTCATGAGGCTGTCGTTAGAATTGAACTGCAGGCCCTGCCCACGCCCTTGCAAGGCGCAAAAAGTAAACGAGAGCAAAATGATTAAAACGAGTTTCGAACGAAGTGACATTGGTAACGAAATCTAAGTAGTTTCGTATGAAACAATTTCAAATCTAAGCTTTTTGCATTAGATGGGTCGGCAAGTTAGTAACCTGAGACAATTTTAGATCAGGCAAGACAGCGCACCGCCCGACCTTACGAACTAAGAGGCAAAAGCACACCTCTGTTTGTTGTCCAGTGCTCATCTCTTCTCTTTTCAATATATTCAGTGTTCAAATACAACATTCAGGTTAAATTCGGTAAAAATCGCAGTCCCCCGATACTTTTAGCGCCGCCACGAAATTAAAAAATGAACATCATACAACAGGTTTTCTAACCGTTACTCCAAACCACTTTAATTCCTTAGGCTTTGTATGGAATCTAAACATGTCTATACGCTGTAATGGCTGGAGCGTGATGCGATAACCATTTCGGCGCAAAAATCATCTCTTGATCCTAAACGCTAGGCACTTAGCTGGCTGCTAACCCCACTGCCAGCAAAATCCTATTCGCTCCGGCTGAGGTCTGCATCTTTCGGATCAACCTCCGTTTCTTCTTTCGATGGCTCAGCGCCTTCCAGATTTTCCTGAACGGCATCTTTTCCGGCATTTGCACCGTCGGCGTCTGTGTGTGCTAAATCGGCTGGCCCCATAAGGTTCTCAATGGGCGCATTATCCTTTTCTGTCTGCATATTGAACTAATACAATCTGCGTACCGGATAGGTTTTGAGCTTACCTGATAAAACATTATTTTGAAAATTAAAAACTAATGGTCGCCTACGTCATTAGCTGAGAAAAACTGCATTCCTAAGAGTTGTAATTAATTAGTATTAATTACTATTCAACTAAGTAAATTAGTAATTAAATTTTATAAGTTTGCCAATTTGCCTTTAGCTGCACTACGAATTAAAGCCCTGCTAAGCTTTTCGAAGTAGGTATCTACGATTCATTTTTTATTCAACTTCTAAATATTACTTATGATCAAAACTATACTATTAGGTATTGTTGCCCATTTTTTATTTTTCAATAGTTTTGCGCAAGGCATAACGATCAGCGGTAAGGTTAGCGAAAATGAGACCGGCGCGATACTGCCCGGCGTTACCGTTAATGTGAAAGGAACCACAATCGGTGTTGTTACTGATGCCGCCGGTGGATATTCAATAAACGTTCCATCAAGCCAGGCGATGCTGGTGTTTTCCCAAATCGGTTTGCAGGCAACCGAAGTAAGCGTCGGCAAGCAACAAATCATTAATGTTCAGCTTAAGCCGGATACCCGGCAATTAAAAGAGGTAATTGTCAATGCCATTGGCGTTGAAACCCAGCGTGATAAATTTGCATCATCTGTTTCAACCGTAAAAGGAAAAAACGTTGCTCAAAGCGGCGAGACCAATTTGCTTACAGGCATGAGCAGCAAGCTTTCCGGCGTACTGATAACCCGGAACGGAGGCGATCCCGGCTCGGGGGGCTATATCCAGGTACGCGGGCAAAACACCATCAATGGTAATGCGCAACCGCTTTTTATTGTAGATGGCATGCCCGTTAGCAACTCGAATGATAATCTTGGCGCCGCAGCGGCGAATGGCATTGTGCAGCAATCACGCATTAATGATATCAACCCTGAAGACATCGAAAGTATGGAGGTGCTGAAGGGGGCTTCTGCTGCGGCCTTGTGGGGTACGCGTGCTGCAAACGGCGTTGTCATTATTAAAACCAAGCGCGGCAAAAACACAAATGGCAAATTAAACATCACCTATAAATCAACCCTCTCTATTGACCGCGTCAATAAGTTACCCCCCTTGCAATCCACATACGGTCAGGGTACGGGTGGTTTTTATAATCAGGGTAACAAACTAAGTTTCGGAGATTTTATACCATCGCGTAGCGGTGGGGGCGATACCTATATTACTTCGCCCGGTGAAGCGGGTTACCAGGGTTATGTTACCTTTCAGGACGGATCACAGCGCTATGCCATCCAAGCGGGCAATGCGGCCAATCCGCACGGCGGCAAAAACGATAACGAGACCTATAGTCGGTATCAGGACATTTTTCAGACCGGGCACTTTTGGGAAAACAACCTGACCTTAAGTGGCGGCGACAGCAAATCAAGTTTCTTAATGAGCTATGGAAATCTCAACCAGGATGGTATAGCAAAGGCTTTCAGTAAATACGGGCGCAATACCGCACGCGTTAACGCCGCTACACAATTTAATAGCTGGTTGCGGGGATCGGCCAATATCGGCTATTCAAAAACCAGTTCGCAGCGCAACCAAGAAGGGGACAATGTGGACGGCCTGATGCTCGGTGCAACGCGTACCCCTGCCGATTTTGACAACCGCTATTATACAGGTACCTACACAAGTGTTACCGGTGAAATGTTCCAGAATGCGCATGTATCCTACCGTAACCCCTTAGGTAAAGACCTCGGCACCATTTATGCCAATCCTGTTTGGAACCTGTATAATAACCGCAACAGCAGTGATGTGGACCGGATAACCGGAACGCTTGAATTAAACGTTACACCCACCAACTGGCTTAGCATCACCGGCCGCACGGGTATTGATAACTACACAGATGACCGCACCGAGCGTTTTGCGCGCAATTCGGCCACTTTCTTAAACGGTTATCTATCCAAAAATCTGCTGATGGAAAAGCAGTTTAACAGCGATGTTTTTGCAAGCGCTCACAAAAGCTGGAGCGATAAGTTTAAGGGATCATTACTTGCCGGCTTTAACTACAATAACAGGCGCCGCAGCACACGTTCAGACGCGATATCAAACTTAATTGTGCCTACCGCCCCGGATATATTAACCAATGCGCTTAACTCAAACCTGGTTGCGGGCAATACCACCTCGCTCATCAGAACTTATGCTTATTATTTGCAAACAGAAGCAGAAGCGCTTGATATGTTTTACCTTACTTTAACCGGTCGCAACGAAAGTGCATCTACCTTTGGAAACAAGACAAACAGCAGCTTCTTCTTTCCATCGGCGGCACTGGCCTGGCAACTCACCAAACTTAAAGCCTTTAGCCGGATATCCTTTCTTAACTTCGCTAAGTTCCGCGCGACCTGGGGACAAGTGGGTATCCAGCCGCAGCCTTATCAAAATTTTACAGCTTTTAACCCTGCCGTATATGGCGATACCTTTACCCGCGGGCTATCATCGGCCAGTGCGCTTTACGGCGGGGGCTACAGCCGCAGCTTTGTACAAGGCAACGATTATTTAAAGCCGGAGCGTAAAACGGAAACAGAACTGGGCCTCGATATGCGCATGTTTAAAAGCAGGGTAACCTTTTCGGCAACGGTTTATACCAATAGAACCAAAGATGTGATCCTCTCGCTTAATGTGCCGAATGAAACCGGTTTTACCGTAAGGAACACCAACGCGGCCGTGTTATCGAACAAAGGTATTGAGCTTGAGGCCGGGGCAGATGTGATCAGCCGGAATGCTTTCCGGTGGAATATATCAGCCAACTTTTCTGCCAACCGCAGCAAAGTAAATTCTTTAGCCGGCGCTACCGTATATACCTTGCCCGATGCATTTTTAGGGCTGGCTTCGCTCATTCCCGGTCAGCAGTTCGGGGTTTTCTATTCTACCGATTTCCTAAAAGACGGATCAGGCAAATACATCCTGGATGGCAATGGCTTCCCACAACCCGGTATCCGTAACGAGGTCGTAGGCAACCCCAATCCAAAGTGGCAAGGCGGCTTGGGCAACACCTTATCCTATCAAAAGATATCGCTATACGTGCTATTCAGCCGCGTTGCGGGCAACTCCATATTTAACGGAACACGTGGCTCCCTGTACAGTAAAGGTACACATGGTGATCAGGGTAAGGTGGCGGTTTCACCTGCAGGAGGTGTGCGGGATGTCACCGGTGCCCTGATACCGGCCGGCACCTCGTTCCAGGGTTATATAACCGACTTCGGCGGCGGGCCCGTGGCGATTAACCAGGCCTGGTGGCAGGGACGTGGCTCGGCCAGCAATACGGCGTCATACAAACAGTTTGTGGAAGACGGCAGCGCTACGCGTTTGCGCGAGGTGACCTTAAGCTACACGTTGAACTCGCCCGCCTTTCAACACTTGACACACCTGGCTGCGGTAGACTTTAGCATTACCGGAAGGAACCTGGTGCTGTGGACAAAATATAGCGGCGTTGATCCGGAGACTAACGTCACCGGGGCAGGTTTGTCCCGCGGGCAGGATTGGTTCAACAACCCTAATACCCGCTCGTTCCTTTTCTCGTTACAAATCAGGTATTAATCCATTTTGATCTGCATTGAAATAAACATGAAGAAATTTACAACTGTTATCCTAATATTTGCCGCATTTACGGTCGGCCTGCTCAGCAGCTGCAAAAAAATATTCGAAAACCCCGACATCAACACCAACCCAAACGCGGTTACCAACGTGGACTTGCCGACGTTAATGGGCGGTACCCTGTTGGGTGTAGGCTTACTGCACGAGGATACCGACGTACGCATAGCCTCTATGTGGGCCGGCGAACTCAATGGCCTAGCCCGTGCGCACTTGGGATACGCGCAATACATTGTCTCAGCACAAAATTTTTCCTGGAGCCCTTTATACGCGGTGGCCGGCCAGGCAAGGTTAATGCAATCAAAAGCGGATTCGGTCGGCAATGCCTGGGGAAAAGGTATTGGCCAGGTCCTTGAGGCAATGGTTATCGCCAAAGCCACCGCCTTATACGGCGACGTACCTTACCGCCAGGCTTTTGACGCAGCACGCTTCCCTACCCCGGTATTTGATAAGCAGCAGGATGTATATACCACACTGCAAACCACACTCGATCAAGCAATTACCAATCTATCTGCTTCAACAGGTTCGGCATACCCTGCCAAGGATTTCATTTACAAGGGCGACATTAAAAAATGGCTGGCGGCTGCCAATACTTTAAAAGCACGCTTATACCTGCACACCGGTCATTACACTCAGGCCATACAATTTGCCCAACGGGGGATAGCATCACCGGCAGCCGATGCGCTCATGCCTCACGGTACAGCCATAGGTGTTGACATCAACCAGAACTACGATTTTTTCGCGGTGTCGCGCATCGGAGACGCCGGATTTGACGGCGCTTACCTGCCAAAGCTGATGCAATCGCGCATAGGTTCTGCCAACACCAAAACAGACGAAACCGCCTTGTATAATTATTTCTTTAAGCGGGGTCTCACTGCAACCAATAGTCTTGATGGTAATACCGTTGATGGTGCCTTTGTTAATAATGCCTCGCATCCATTGATCACCTATTATGAAAATCAATTGATCCTCGCAGAAGCGGAGGCCAGGCTTGGACAATTGGCTGATGCTTTAAGCTCCTTAAACAGTATCAGAGCGAACTTGAACAATGGTATGTTTAATGGGGGGAGGTTTGGCAGCGATGGCAGGAAGTATGATGCTTATACCCTTGCTGATTTCGGACCGGTAGGTTTGGCAAATAACATCAAGACAACTGATCTGCAGGCAGCTTTGCTGTACGAGATCATTTCGCAACGTTACATTTGTTTCCTGATGCAGTATGAGGCCTTTAATGACTATCGCCGCCTTGCCAGTGCAGTTCCTGTCGTGCAGCTGCCTATACCGTTAAATACCGGCACGCAAAAACCGCAACGTTTTATATACCCACAGGTGGAGATCAATACGAATCCTAATGTACCCAAACCACTACCCGATCAATTCACGAAACTTCCTGTATTTCCTTAAAGTAGAAGATCAATTTTCATATGATATCAAAAATCAGATTTCCTTCTTTAGCGGAGCGCAGCCGGCTCAGGTATTTTACATTTATTGCGCTTTATTTCGCAGAAGGTCTGCCCATGGGCATCCTTTTTATAGGGATCCCGGCTTGGATGGCAATGAATAATAAATCCGTCACGGAAATCGGGGCTTTTGATGTGGCTTGTGCGATGCCCTGGACCTTTAAGTTTTTCATAGCCCCGATGATGGACCGGTATACTTTTTTACCCATGGGACGTAAGCGCCCATGGGTAATCCTATGTCAACTCGGGTTGTTTTTAAGTTTGCTGGTCATGTCATCTGTCAATGACCCTTTGAATAATTTATCACTGCTGGTCGCCGGTGGATTTCTGGTATCGGTCTTCGGGGCTGCTCAGGATGCAGCGACCGACGGGCTCGCGGTAGACAATATCCCTGCAGAAGAGCAAGCCCGGGCCAATGCATTCATGGGCGGTGCAAGGATGATCGGCAGCTCCTGTGCACTAGCGCTTAGTACCTTTTTGTTAGAGCGCTATGATTTCTTCGTTTCTACGGCTACCATCGGTATAATGGTAGGGTTGGTCACCCTGGTGCCCATTCTGATAAAGGAGCATCCCGAAGAGCGACTATTGCCATGGTCGGACGGGCAGGCAAATAAAGCCAACCAAGAGATCCAGATCAATAGTTGGGTGGAAATGTACCGGTCGTTATATGCAGCATTTAGCTTAAAAAATGCCTTTTTACTGGCCCTGTTGTTATTCCTTTCCCAGGGAGCATACAATTATTTCGAAAAGCTGCTGCCCATTTTTGCCGTAAAAGTGACCGGGTGGAGCCATGTTTATTACTCAAACACGTTTGCCGTTGCCGACCTTACCGGCGGCGTTGCAGGCATTTTGCTTGGCGGCTGGCTGATCGAGCGCTTCGGGATGAAGCGGATGATCTATGTGTACTTCTTCTTTATCTGTGCCCAAACTTTGCTTTTAAGTACATTACACCAATATTGGAAAGAAAGTAACTATTTGTATGGGTATATTGTGGTGTACAGGTGGGTGAACGCCTTTGCGAAAATCGGCGTATTCGCTATTGCCATCCAATGCTGCTCAAAGCGGGTGTCTGCCAGCCAGTTTACTTTTTATATGACGATAGGCGCTGTAGGGTCTATGGTTGGGGCTGCTTTGATCAGCCCGGTTAAAAATAATTTTAGCTGGGAAATTTCTTTTGTGTTTTTTGCGGTTATGATGGTGTTATGTGCCGTTAATCTCAGTGTTTTAAATATCAAACAATTAGAACAGCAAATTGAGGATATGGAAAACCAAAGTATCGAACCGCTTAAGGAAGAAGTTTATTAATACGGATTTTTGGATATACAATTTTTAACCTGCTCGCCGGTAGGATTGCTGTGAACGGTTATTTGGTCGTCAGCGTCGATGGTGATAAGACCCATGTTTTCGAATGCGGATAACCAGCGGCGCATGGGTAATACATCCCATTTTTGCTTGTAGCGCTTGGCATTTTTTATGATAGACTCAAAGTAATTCAATGGCGGATCGTATTTATCATGGTACTGATGCAGTACGTAGTCTTTTACAAAAATCAGCTTCATATTCGCCTCGTTAAACGTCATTGCAAAATCTGTATCTTCTGCGCCGTATCCCACAAATTTTTCGTCAAAGCCGCCAAGCTTTTGAAACGTAAGCTTTCGAACGGCAAAGATCAGCGACCAGAATTGCAAATGATCAACCGGCCGGCCGGCGGGTATGCTTTGACGTGAGGGGTGGTGAACTGCCTGTGGTTTTAACATAGTAAAAGTCCCGTTGTCAGGCACTTGGCTGAGGTACAAAGGGTAAGCTGTGATAATGGTTTCTGTCGAAAGAGGTGCAAGCATACTTTCGAATAACGTTGGCGATACAAGGCAGTCTGCATCAACAAATATGACATTATCAGTTTTTGTGGCCGCTATCCCTGCATTTCTTGCAGCAGCCAGGGGTAAATGATGGATGTCGTTGATCAGATGAAGATTTACATCTAAACCGCGGGGCGTTATGATACCTTCTAGGTTATCCATACAAATTACCTGCACATCAAATGGCAAAAGAGTAGATGCCATAATTGATTGAAGGAGATTGGCCAATTGCTTTCGCCTCCCTTTAACAAGGGTAACCACACTAAAATTACGCATACCACTCTTGTAGTTTTTGTGCAATCATTTTGGGCCCAGATCGATTCACCAGATACGTATTTGAAGCTTTAAAATATTTTGCTTTGGATAGTACGTCCTGCCATTGCAAAGCACTAAAATTTTCGCGGGCCAGCAGCGCTACGTTATTTTTGACCAATACCTGTGCGTGTACGTCCTGCTCGTAATAAGGTCTCGGCTCGGGAAGCAGCACCAAACTTTTGTTCAATGACAAGAGCTCTGCGATCGTATTTTGGCCCGCGGCCGATATGACCACGTCGCCGACAATAGCCGTGCTGATGTCAGCAACCCGTCCAAGTTGTTTGCAATTGTCCCTTAAATTGTAATGGTTTTTATTGCCGACAATCGTGAATGTTGCATGATTATCAGCGGTAATGTTGCTCAGCACTTGCTCATCGTAATTATCATAACCTAGCAAAATAGTAATTTCATTGCTGTTAGCATACTGGTCATTACTAAATTTTCGGTCTGCGTATTGAGAGATGTATCCGCTATAGAAAGTCTTAGCCCCAAATTGGTAGTCGGGCTGTTCTAATTTTTCCGGGAAATGGGCGATGATATGATCCGCTAACTGATGGGCGAACACCTGCGTTGGGTCGCTCATGATGTTTCCGGGCAGGTGTACCAAAACAACGGGTACACCCATTCCGCGAACCAGGATAGCCAGCTCGGGCACGCCATCACAATAAAAAGTTTTTGGTTGATAGTGAAGGATCGCATCAGCCAGCGCTCTTGCCCGGTTTGCCGGCTCAACGGCGTAGGGTGTTACTTCAAAGGGTCTGGAAAAGGTGTGCTCCGGTACGTGGTAGCCGACGGGATACTTCGGGGGCAGTTGCACCACTTCAACCTGGTATTTACTATGGAGATAAGCTGTTATCTCGCTGTTGGTAGTTATAGCAATTACCTTAAAATATGCCGATAATGCCGGGTACAGCATATTAAAAGTAGCCCGGTGTCCGTTTCCATGTGCATGTACAAAATAGAATATTACAGGCTTCATTGTATTAACTTATTTCCGGCAATACGCCTGTAAACGTTGACATATCCGGCAACTGTTTTAATAACATCGAAGGAGGCTGCAAAGGCCCTGCAATCCTCAGGGTTCACTTTTTTCAACTCATTTAATGGGGCAACAAGATCTTCCCACTTATTCGAATCGACGGCTATTGACACTTTGTCGTGTCGCAATTCAGTAGGGATAGCTGTGTTAAATCCTACAACCGGGAGGCCGCTCGCAAGCATTTCTACCGTGCTCAGGCCAAAAGGTTCCTCCCAGGTGGCAGTCGCTAAAAAAGCAGAAGCGCCAGCCACCACCTCACTTAGCTGTTGCTGGGATAGGTGTTCCAAATATTCGATATTTCCTTTTAAGTGCGGCTGCACACAATCACGAAAATAAGCATCGTCAAAAACAGCACCGACAATTTTAAGCGGTTGCTTTAAATGGGTAGCCAATTGTATGGCAGCTTCAATATTTTTTTCCTTTGCTATGCGCCCGCTCCATAATAAGTACCCCTGTTCATTTCTTGGTTTAACCTTCCATTTTCCGAGGGGTATACCGTTGAGAACAACCTCTATATCCTGGTCAAGAACAGTTTGCCATTGCCGGCTCATCCGGTCGGATATGGCGATAGGAGTTACCGGCGCATGTTTGGTAAAAAACTGGTATAGCAACGCAAACCTTTCGCTTGGCGGCAAATGTAACGTTAGTACGGCAGGTTTATCAAAAAGTGCGCCGATGGCATATATTTCCGGTACATAAGAATTGTAGTGAATAACGTCATAAGCACTAACATCAAAAGTACCATACTGAAGCGACTGAAAATGCGCTTGTCCCTGCTCTTCGGTAACCGGCCGGTATGAGTCATCCTTCATACTAAGCGGGCTTTCAGGAAAAGCGATCACATGGAAAAGATTTTTCTCATCAGCATCCTTTGCTATTACATCGACGTCATGCCCGAGCGTTACTAATTGATTGGCATGCTCTACGATAAAGGCTTCGGTACCGCCGTTAAAGGGCTCACGAAGCGAAACGGAAGGACCGGCAACGATGAGTATTTTCATAATAGCTCTTCAAAATAGTTGACATAGCGTTCAGCCATCGTACGTAATGAAAATTTTTCTGCGTGCTGCCTTACCTTGTCGCTATCGAGCAGTATTGCAGAAGTTATTGCTTTCGCCAGCGACGTAACATTATTTTGCGCTGCGACAACGCCGCTGTCCTCACTAATTAATTCGCGGAAAGCACCGCGGTCAAACCCGGCCACGGGAACACCTGCAGACATGGCTTCAATATTGGTGAGGCCGAAAGGTTCCTCCCAACGCACAGCACTCACCATAGCTGCGGCCCCCTTCATCTGCTGGTGTATATCCGGCTGGCTTAAATGGCCAAGGTAGGTATGTAAATCGCCGAGGCGCGGCTTTATTTGTTCTTCAAAATATGCTGCATCGTCAATTGATCCGGCAAATTTCAGAGGCATACTCATTTCATTAGCAGCATCCAGAACGATATCCAGCCCTTTGGCATGCACCAGCCTTCCGTACCAAAAGAGGTACTCGTTGCGCGATCTGATCTGTGTCCATTGATCAATATCAACACCATTGTGAACGACAGCAGGTTGCTTGTCCAGGTAAGGCTGCCAGGTGTTTTCGAACGACACGGATGGCACAATGAAATGAAGATTGGGCGAGCCCGAACAGATTTTGACCACTGCCTTCAACTTGCTTGTTGGAGGGGTATGTATCGTAGTCACCACAGGTAACGGCGCTCTCATGCCCCAAATCACCGGTAACTCATGTGTAGCATTATTATGCACGACATCAAAGTTGCCAAGTTCAATATCTTTCAGAATCGAAAAGTATTCATCGTTCTCGTAAATTTCGAATTGCCTGTCTTCCCTGTGCGCGTTTCCATAAAATGCCTTTACATTCAGTTGAGGGTCACTTTCGGCATGCGCATAAAGCGTAATTTCATGACCAAGTTTTAAGTATTCCTTGCATATTGAGTGCGTAAAAGCTTCAAGGCCACCCCTGAACGGCACAGCAATCGGTAATCTGGTTTTGGCTATAACAGCAATCTTCATGTCCGGCTCAATCTATTGCCTGAAATTGCGGATCGACTCTGGGTAGCGCTTGATCTTTAAGCATGTTTCCAGTATGCCGAGGGGTTTCTTTGGGTAATAAGCCCCTATATAAACGAATATAATTGGCAGCCATTTTTTGAACATCCATATTCAATGCAAACGCTCTGCATGAGTCAGAACTGACGGTATAGCTTTTGATAACCAGTTCCGCCAGTTTTTCCCAACTTGGCTCCGGGGTTGTCAGCACACTTTCGTGTGCCCAATCTGACGGCACGGCCGTATCAAAGCCAACAACCGGCACGCCGCTCGCCAGCATTTCCAGGGCTGTTAAACCAAATGGTTCCTGCCATGTAGCCGTTGCCAGGTATGCAGAGGCGTTTTTTGCCAGGCTGCAAAGTTCATGCTGAGTAACATGGCCCACATACTCAATCTGGTCATTTAAATGAGGCTTTACGTTCTCGTCGAAATATTTCTGATCAGCAATTCGTCCTGCAATCTTGAGCGGTAATCCCATGCGCTTTGCCAGGTTGATAGCTGCCTTTACATTCTTTTCTTTATTTATGCGGGCAGACCAAAGTAAGTATCGGCTGTTCCGGGATACAGGTCCGCCCCATAACCGGGTGTCAACTCCGTTGGTTATTAAGTTCGTAGCAACCCCAAGTGCTTTGTCCCATTGCTGTTTTATACGGCCCGATACGGCCACAAATGTTATGTCGCCCAGCCTTGCAAATTTTATATAGGCTTGTACGCGGGCTTTATCTGCGGGGGAATGTAAGGTAATTACGGATTGTTTACGGAAGTGCGAACCTGCCGCCATCAGATGGGGATAAAACATGTTGTAATGGACGATGTCATAACCGGCTACGTCCAGCTTTCTGAACTGACGCCTTTCGACAAACCGTTTCAAAAGAGAGTTGCTTCCGGTAAAAGCTGATTTAAAAGGATTAACGAGATTAAATTTTGCATCGTCTTCTGCCTCTTGAGCAATAACATCCACGCGATGTCCCTGCTTGGTAAGTTCATTGGCAAGTGAAACGATGAAAGCTTCTATTCCACTGTCATAAGGTTCTTTTAATGATATCCCGGGGCCCGAAACGAGTAATATATTCATAAAGGAGATTACTTACAGATATAAAATATATTTACCTGCTATAACGCTACAATCGTTTTTTCAAAAAGTTCTTGATTTAGCTATCGCTTTAGAATTAAATTGTGAAATTTTCGACCAAATACACTGACTATCGGTCTGACTTAAATGTCTCTTGCGTTTCTTCTTTCGCTATCTTTTCCCGAGGACTTACCGGATAAGTCGCCTGGCTGTAGTACCCATGGTATTTTATTGACATCCTGAAGCCAACAGTCCTGCCTGACCCTGAATAAACGATAATATCAAGAGAACGATCCAGCGTAAAGATTTAACGGAAACTGCTTCCTGACTGACAAAAAATATATTAGCGTTGTACCGTGAGAATACTATATAAGCCCGGTTAGCGCTCCCTGTAAAGACATGACGGACCTTGGTTTGGTAACCGATTTTGACTGGAAAGCAAAAACAACTTAGTTGACAACTGTAGTTTTCTGATGAATCTCGTCAATAATTAGTAACAGATAAGCTGCCTCTGCTAATTTCTTGCGATGGACAAGTATGGCGTGTACTGCTGAATAAGCCTTAAATATCATATTACTACTTTGCGCTGCTTGTTCGGAAGACAGGTGTCTTAAACGATTATTTGATTGCCGGCGCAATTCGCGGCAATTATCAGAAAGCTTCTGTAAGTCCATTCGTATCAAATTAGGGTACACAAAGATAAGGGGTTACAACTTCACCATGTCAACTCATGGTCAACCTATTGTTAGCTTTTTACACGATTCAAAATTCATCGTGTCCAGTTCAACGGCAAATGATTTCGAAACATATAGCTCTATGAGAATTTCTTTACTCTTTAGCGCCTTTGAATGGTTGTGAACGCAAGAGTCACCAATAGTATCTCATATTACCTGATCACTTTAATTCAGATTAACCGTGTTGATCAGTTTCCCATTCCATGTCGCTATGGTAATTCACATTCCGCTGAATGATCCAAGCGTATAGAACTGTGAGAAATTCCATGCCCAATCGTTGATTGTTTTTCCTCGTCCCACAGTTCGATCATTCCTGTACAACTTCCGGAGGTGGCTTAAAAGCTTCCAGACCAGGCGTTACCCTCTACCTTCTGCCTTAACAAGGAGAGATTACCGAACCGTGAAGGATAGCCAACCAACGCGAAAAGGTCAGCATGTTTAATTCTGCAAGTCAACGATACCTTAACGACTATGGGGTTAACAAATTAATCGATATATTTAAATCCGCATGTATTGTGCAATATACATGCTTTAATTTTAGGGGCAATCGCTCTGGGCAGCGAGTGTCCGGGGCGATTCATTGTAGAGAATAATTTGATATGACGTATATGCCTCGATCACAATCGTATGGCGTCTGGGTAATGAAATATGAACTGCCAAAAGATAGCTAAACCTGGGCGTATCTGTCGGTTGAATTAGCCTTAAATTAAAGAACACACCACTGTTCCTAGAAATTTATGTTGAAATTATGCCATCCCCGGGAAAAAGAATAGCTTACAGAGAGGCCGTATTGTTCTGCTATTTTTTTTACCAGTGCAAGCCCTAGACCCGTGCCGTGTGATGCGGTGCCTTTGTGGAAGCGCTCAAATACCTTATCATGAGGAATTTCATTATTGGTGCTGGTGTTAAGAATGGCTATTCCGTTGTCCGTTAAACATACTTTTACTTCACCGCCAGAATAGTTGTGCCTGATGGCGTTACTTAACAGGTTATTAAGTAAAATGTCCAACAAATACCTGCTTGCGTCAAGCGTTTTATTCCCTAGTTGCGCATGGATCACCACGCCTTTTGCTGCGGCTAATTCTTCAAACTGTTTGAGCTTCTCCTCAATACCCGCCTTAAGATCTATGGGCTCCTTACCAATGATCAAATCGTTGTCGAGCTTCACGAGCAGTAATAAGGTTTGATTAAGCTTTACAGATTTATTAACTGACGTGTAAACATCTTGTATGCGCTGCAACTGATCTGCCGTTAGCTGTTCATCCTGTATCAATGTATCGAGCTTGGTCGTAACCACGGCCAGGGGTGTCATCAATTCATGTGACGCATTTTCAGAAAATTGTTTCAGGTTTTGATAGTCTGTACTTATCCTCTCAGCCATTTCGTTTATCGCCACGTTAAGTTCTGAAAATTCGTCAACCTTACTGCTTTTTAATCTCAATTGCCTTTTCTCGATATCAAAGTCCGTTACCTGCGCCAGCGTGTCAAAAAATGGTTGCCATAACCCTTTAAGTAAATACTTGTTCGTGATAAATAAAACAACCAGCAATCCGGCAATAAGCGCCAACGTGATGAAGGTGATCATTTCTACCAAATACTTCGTCCCCTCGCGAGACATAGTGATGGTTACTTTGTAATTTATGCCGTTTACTTTTACCTGATCCTCTACTGCACGGCCCCGCCCTACCTTGCGGTCCCATGAGTTGCGGTAGGTGGTATCAAAAAAGCGTCGTTTGATAACGGAACTTTTTGTTGGTGTAAATACGACATGGTCCCGGTCGGCATCATAGCGCTGTGGCGGCAAGCTACTGTTATTGGCATATTCCCGCGCTTCGTACAATTCCTGTTCGAGGCTTTTATCCAGTTGTTTTTCGGCTACGGAATTGAGGGCCACAAAGTATACAACAGCTCCGGCAAGCAATACCAGCAAACTGGTGAGGATGCTGGTTCTTGTGTAGTGAGCAGCTAATTTCATCCAATGGTGAATTTATACCCTATGCCATAAACTGATCTGATGTAATCGTTGCAGCCGGCATCAATCATTTTTTTGCGGAGATTTTTAATGTGTGTGTAAATGAAATCTAAATTATCGTGCATATCCATTTCATCGCCCCAAAGATGTTCTGCAATGGCGGTTTTGGCGATGACCTTGTTTTTGTTTGCAAAAAAATAGAGGAGCATGTCGTATTCTTTTTTGGTAAGTAACACCGTCTCCTCGTTGATCATCACCTCTCTGGACAGCAGGTCAATATTTATTTCGTTAAGAACCAGGTTGCGGTTATTGGTATTTAATGATTTGCGCCTGTAGACAGCCATTAACCTTGCCTTTAATTCTGCCAGGTGAAAAGGTTTCGTAAGATAGTCATCTGCACCTATGTTGAGGCCCTTAAGCTTGTCATCCAAAGAATTACGAGCGGAAATAATCAAAACAGCCTCGGGCCTTTTGTTGCTTTGCAGGTAGTTAAGTATCGCAAAGCCCTCACCATCCGGGAGGCCAATGTCAAGCAACACAAAATCGTAGGAATAAATGGCCAGCTTTTGGGTAGCCGTAGTTAGGTCTTCGCAGCTTTCACATAAATTGCCATCAGCGTTCAGATAAGCACTAATGTCATCCCGCAAGCCGGGTTCGTCTTCTATAACCAGTATCTTCAAGGGTGTATCAATATGCGATTAAGATAAGTTATTATTTTGGAGAAATTCTGAAGTTAGCATACCGCTTCAGGATTACTACAGTATTGATTTTTAATTTTAAGTTATGAGCATGATAGAACCATTAAGAGCGGAACGAAATCATCCTGGTAAAATTAAAAAGCATTCGGCAGCTATACGGCTTTGGCATTGGGCAAATACGTTGATCATCAGCGGCTCGCTCATTACCGTATTACTTAATTCCACTTTGACCGACCGGGTAGGCTTCACCACCTTGGTGAAGGAATCTATGCAAGATACAGCTGGCGAGATTACGGAGGAGCAGGCCGGTGCCATCAGCCATGGTTTAGAAGATAAAGTTTGGGGGATACACATCTGGTTCGGCTACGCTTTGGCGGCATTGTTCCTGTTTAGGATAGTGCTCGAATATTTTCAACTGGCCGATCAAAAGTTCATCCAAAAACTGCGTGAGGCCTATAAGGCTTACGCCAACACGAAATTTAAACGGGAGCGGACTTTCCATGAGCTTACCGTAAAGATCATTTACGCAGGGTTTTATTTCATATTATTCATCATGGTGGTCACGGGTTTGTTCCTGGCATTCGAAGATCTGCTGGCGCCATTTAAGGCTATACGTCACAGCGTAAAAGAACTGCATGGCTTCTGCATGTACCTGGTGCTTGCCTTTATTGTGGTGCACCTGACAGGCGTTTACCTGGCGGAGCGCAAGGAAAGCAGCGGCATTGTGTCAGACATGATCAACGGAGGCAAAGGCATGGCCTAGTTTCCAGATATCAATTTCGACATCGCGAATGCGGCCCCTGCGGCCAAAGTGCCTATTACCACAACTTTTAATGCTCCTGCCACTGGCGGTTGCCCTGTCATCTTGCTTTTAAACCAGCCAAAAACAAACAGGCAAACCAGCGTAACCATGCATGAGTATTGTAGAGCGAGATGCGCTTGATGCACAAAAAAGTATGGTGATAAAGGTATAATACCGCCGATGATATAAGATACGCCTATTGTCAACGCGCTTTTGGTGGCACGGTTAGTGTTTGGCTCTTCCAGCCCCAACTCATACCGCATCATAAAGTCAACCCATTTCTGTTTATCCTTGGCCATTTCATCTGCAATTTCCTGTTGTAATTTTTCCGACAGCCCAAATCCTGCAAAAACATCTTTCACCTCCTGTTTTTCCTGGTCAGGTACACGGTCTACTTCGTCGTATTCACGTCTAAGCTCAGAGCGGTAATGGTCTACATCGGTTTTACCCGCCAGATAACCACCAAGTCCCATCGCTATTGAGCCTGCCACAATTTCGGCAACACCTGCAGTTACCACCAACCCAGAAGCACTTACGGCGCCGCTGAGGCCGGCGGCCAACGCAAAGGGCACTGTTAAACCATCAGACATACCGATAACAATATCCCTGATGGTTTCAGAACTGGTCACATGTTTTTCTCTGTGCATAACGCTTATTTAAACTTCATAGCTAAAGTTACGATGTTCGAAGTAAGGCCGGTCGAACGTATGTAATGACCTGCCCTGATCTCCAGGGCGCTAAAGTGCTGCCAGCCAAAAACACCCTTAGGCGGGGCAAGCCGAATATTGGCCCCTACAAAACTACTATTCAGGGTCGAAAGGTCGTAATCGCTGGTGTAAAATGCTGCATTCGGGTCATGCTGTCCGTAAGGGGCAAAATAGCGCGTACCTGCCTGGTTGTTGTAACGGTAATACGGACTTACCGAAACAAAAGACGTCAGTTTAACCGGCACTTCCAATTCGGCAGTATGAGCGCGTATTCCCCAGCTATCCATGTAATAACGGTAGAAAGAACGGATGATAAAATGATCATCCAGGAAATAGTTAAAGCGTACGCCTATCGGCAATTTATAACGGTCATCCGGTAAGTTCTCGGCACGTTCAGAGCCATCTGTAAAATAGTCCCGCTGGTATTTGGTTGCCAATAAACCGTGCTGATAAGATGGCTCTACAATAAGCAGGGCTTGTAGCCTGGAATTAATGACCTGCGAGATCGAGAGCGCCGTGCTAAAGGAGTTTCGCGGACGATAATCAACCGGACCACCGCCATTGCGCTCATCCCTTTCTGAACCTGAACCATAACCAACAGGCCGCAACTCAACAGGGAGAATCACCTTCCATCTATCCAGGAAGGCCATACCTTTAAAATCGAACTGCGTGTTCTTGTTTTTGGAAAGCCAGGTGTAATTGATGCCGCCACCAAAAGACTGGTAATCATACTCGTGGGAATAGGACGCCGTAAGCCCGAATGACCGGCCCGTTTTTTCGTTTGATACCGTCCAGTTTAGCGATGGGTAAATACGGGTATCCTGCATAGATGCTGAGGATATGGTATTAGGATCAATTTTGTCCGATGACGCAGAGGCGCTCCGTCGCTACTCCGAGCTCCTCGCTCCGTACCGCAAGCGCTACCTGGTG
>JAESTD010000338.1 GCA_016763755.1 Mucilaginibacter sp. | reverse complement strand
TACACAAGCCCTATGATCACCTGCTGCAGATTTTACAAATGATTGATCTTTTTCATTTTTATCTCAGAAAAGGGGCCATGTATGATGCCGTTAAAATTATAAAATTATATCCTCGGGGCCCGGATATGCCTGGTATTTGATGATCGGGGCAGAAAAGGCATAATCGTTCACAGAAGTTAGAGGTGTGCAAACAAAACTTCAGTGGAGCAGATGGAAAGCTCCGGCCATGTCATTTAAATTTGTTTGTTCAATTTTAAATCTAAACATAACTCTTACGCTACAGCGAAAGCATTGAGCAGTTTAAATTTAAATTCTTTTCCGGATGCGACTAAGTGTTTCTCTTGAGATACCTAAAAAAGAAGCGATCATATTGAGCGGAATCCGGTGGAAGATCTCCGGATAGGTCTTCATAAAATTCTTGTACTTTAAATGCGCGGAGTAGCTGATATTGCTGAGTATCCTTCGCTGACTTGTGTCAAAACTTTCCCAAGAATGACAATTTTAGTTTTTGTTTAAGTTTGGAATCGTAATACCCCAATTCACCATATCAGGAGGCAGGATTATGATGAACATTGCTGGATCAAAATCCTCGGGTTATTAAAAACACAGTTTTACCCAGCTGAAGGCTGAATGCGTGAGGAATACCAAAGCGCCGGTAATTTTTATCATCAGGTGGCCTTCTGCTGACCCGAAATGTGGTCATTGATTTTTTTTAGGATATTTTCTGGTGATAAAATAGCGTCGGGGTGGTCGTTTGCGATAAGGTTCTGAGGCATTAAGGGAAAATCGGCCGTAATCGGGTCTTGGACAATAACCAGTCCTTGATTATCCTCGATGGCTTTCGCACCTTCGAGCCCGTCAAAACCGGCGCCTGATAAGATTACGCCAATAGCTTTGGTCCCTGCCTCTTTTGCAATGCTTTCAAAGCACCGGTCAATCGTCCTGTTGGTTGGTTCGTCCCCATTGCGTTCTTCGATTGACAAAAAGCGGTCCTTTAAAATCATTTGTTTACCAACATGCATCACGTAGAGGTTACCCGGCTCCACATACTCTATCGTTTCAACAGGGATCAGGTTTAACGGTGTCAACCGTTGGAGGATCTGGTCCAGATTACTAGCATAATCAACCGGGATATGTTGCACGACAATGAGCGCTGCGTTGATATCTCCTGCCAACCCCCTGACAATAGTTTGCAGCGGCTCAAGTCCCCCGGCTGACGATCCGATCCCTATGATATAAAAGTCATCTTCATTCATATGCCTATTGATAACAAGATTAATCTGAATTTGATTTTTTCTGTAATTTCCAGGAAATCATTTGTCAGTTGTTCAATTGCTACATAAACGCTAGCCTGGAGGCAATATTGACAGTTTGCGCGGAGGCTTGTCCCTAATAGGAAAAAAAGGGCTGTATTAAAGCTGAATTTTCTTCAAAGAAGACCTTCACCTTGAACTTAGTCATTGATCCGATGCATGCTTGTGTTTAAAGAGGATAAGGTGCCAATCAAAAATACCGGTGGTCCATTTTCTTTTACCGGTCAAAACATCTGCTGCTTGATATGCCCAAGGGGTAAAAAGCGTTGATAATTTAAATCACAGGACTGTTTAAACGCTAATTTGTATACCGGCGTAAGAAGAGATGACTTCCTCTTTGCCAGGCACTAAAATGATTTTGAATTGTGCATCAGGTATCCAGGTAAATCCTTACATCAGATCATAAAACCTATGAGCTCGGACTCGGTAAGTTGATATTTGGAACGAATTAATCTTTCCAGATCATAAGATCGCACAGATTAATTACACCGCAGGGCGAGGTTGGTTTGAGATTTTAGTTGATCAGCGAACAAGTGCTTCCTTTTCTATAGGGATGCAGATCCATTGAAATTTACCACACGCATAGTAATTGGAAAATTTGTAAGGCCGGCCGTTATTGCCAATTGTGAAGCCTTTAGTAGAGAAAATTACAGTATATTAGCCCTTTCAGCAGTACAAATCGTACTGTTAAAGTGATAAGATTAATAAATTCCCTGACAGCGAGTGTTGGGGGATTTCTTATTGACCTTTAGATTCTTAAATCCCGGACCGGGGTGATTATTAAAATGGAATAGTACCTTTGGTCAATTCAGGTTGATGCTAGCATTTAACTTGCAATTTTAGGTTATAGAGTCCCAGGCAGCGAGTGTTTGGGGCTTTTTTGATTTTTTTTCCCCGGCTACACGGCATAGATGATGACCGTTCACCTTGGTTTATCGAATTACCCTGTGAAGCAGCACCCTATAGATTTTCCTGTTGCCAGCTTTTATCGGTGAGGGCTTTTGCCGGGAATATAATTTGATTGGATCAATGGCGTATACATAGCGGTAGTCGCGCGCCTGATTTTTGCGCTGATGCCATAGGATAAACACCCGGTCATTTACCATTTGCTTTTAATGTTATTGTCAAAAACCTTGACCATTACACCAACTTCGAGCTGGATGTCAAATGGCGCTCCATCTAAACCCATTTGAATGCATTTTCGGAGGCAATTGGTTCGCGTCCAGTTTGGAAAACTTGCCTGATTGTTTATGACCGGGTATTGTCCCTCCATCTACGACTGGCTTTTAGAATTTTGGTTATCAAATTCTTCACTTAAGGATGAAATCTCTTAGCCATAGTTTGACTTAAAAAGTCGAACCTCTTTTTTGTTTAACCCCTTAATAAAATTTTCGATCGGCATTCGCCATGTCAGTTAACCCTTAAGAAATAAAAATTAATAAAACTTCTAAAATTAACTTTACGTATAAATAGCATTGCCTTTGAAGAATGTCTGTGTATCTAATAATTAACTCATTAATTATTAGATAATTGAATATCCGAAGAGGGGTTGTATAATGGCTGTACTTAAAGTAAATGTTTGATTCCGCATCGTATATCGGCTACAGCATCACCACCGAGGCATTTTATGCACCAATTATGATTAAGATTGTTATCCGATTTTCGTGTTTTTTATCATTGTTAGTGGCTAAGGAAGGATTTGCGCAAGGCTGCTTGCTGACTAACTACGATCCATTTAATAAAGTTTTCAATGTACCTACGTCAACCGGTTCCAGAACATTTGTCGCCGGTAACGGTCGTAACTTCGTACTATGGGAAAATGTCTGCGGACCGCATACATACATTCAGATTTTAAGCAGCCCTAGCGGTAACTGCCAAGTACAGGGCGTGAGCCAGGTTGGGACATACTATCCAGTCGTTTCATTGCCATTTACGAGAACCTGTGCCTTACCAATAGATGATTATATTTGGGGTTTAATGCCGGTGATAAGCGGAGTCGTTTACGCTTTCAGAAAAAAATTGTTCGTGTAGCTGAACACATTGTGCTTATTAAGGTCGACAGGATAGGGGGCGATAATTTTGAGTAGAATTATGTATTTCGATCCGTAGTCGGTCCATTACGCAGATGAATTTTCTTAAGAGGAACAAACCAAGCGCTGGGACGATGTTTTGCACTTAGCTTTAAGGTACCGGTTTACCATTACAACGCCATTCCGTAGACAATTCTTCTCGACCCCGTATCTACGGTCTGCTTAACGGAAATTAAAAACTTTTCAGCTGCGGTTTGTTCAGCCGTGGATTTTTATTATTATTGGAGGCTGTACATCATGAAAACGATCGTCTACCTCAGCAAATCTGTATTTCCAATGCATGAGAACCAGTTAAAGGATATCCTGCACAGTTCGCGCATTCACAATGCAGCATTAAATCTGTCTGGCGTTTTGCTTTACGCAAACGGAATATTTTTACAATTGCTGGAGGGTAGGGACGCTGTGGTCGATATACTTTACAAGCGAATATTGGCGGACCAGCGGCATACCAATATTATCACATTGGTTGACGAGTCGATAGCGGAAAAAAAATTTGAACGATGGTGGATGGGCTTTGCGGTCACCCATTCTGATAAGATAAAAGAGTTGGCAAGCTACCTCTTATCGATTGTCGATCTAGATGCTGGTAGTAAAAGCACGGCGGCTGCGCTTGCGATCAAAGATCTCATCACGCGGGAAGATCTTGAGATTGAATTTAGTTGATAGAAGAAAGGTATAAGATAACAAACTCTTAATTGCTGTAATATATATCAATGGGTACCGTTTTTCGAATGTATCCGATCTATGATCATTTCAACGGGTACGTCTAAAACGATCATCGTTCCGAATTCCCCGAATAATATTTTAAAAGTGTACGCCGCAATAATCTTACAAAAATCTCCAGGATTTGTAAATGTAAAATTCGTTTCGATCCTACGGTTTTAACCTACAAAGACCCTTTCGACGTTTCGCACTCAGAAATGAGAGGCCAGGTTAGTGGAACAAACTCACAAGAGGTAGGCGCAATACCTGAGGGTAGCAGCTACAACACCAAGTTAGATTGGTCTGCCGCTTTGAAAGCTAATTTCACTTTGGCTAACATTAACTGGTTTAGCCACAAGAGTGCTATACAACCTTACATTAGTGCCGGTGCCGGTTACATGGGTTACAAAACCACAGTTACCACTAATGCAGGTGGAGCAGTAGCTACCAGTGATGGTACCAGTAAAGAGTGGTTTGTACCTGTTGGCTTAGGCTTTAAATTTAACCTTGGCTCGGGTGTGAACCTTGACTTAGGTTACCAGGTTAATTTTGTACAAACAGACAACTTTGACGGCCTTAACGTAGGTGGACAAGACAGATTCTCTTATGCCCATATCGGTTTAGAATTTGCACTTGGAAGCAGCAAAAAACCACAGTTGGCTACGTACAATCCGGTTAATTCAATGCGTACAGAATATCTATGGAAAAACCAACAACTACAAGCACAAGTTGATGCGCAGAAAGCTGCAAACGCACAGTTAAGAAGCGATTTAGATGCTACTAATGCAAATGTTGCCAAACTTACTGTTGCTAGTGATGGCGATGGTGTGATAGATGTTAACGATAAATGTCCTAATACACCTGCAGGTACTAAAGTAGATGGCTCTGGCTGTCCATTAGCTAAACCTGTTGTGGTGGTTACTGAAGAAGACCGCCGCGTGGTTAAAGACGCGATCGCTAACCTTGAGTTCGACTTAGGTAAAGCTACTATTCGTGCAAAATCAATCCCAAGTTTAGACAAGGTGGCGCGTTTATTAGTTGATAAAAACTTCAGCTTGAAATTAGCCGGTCACACAGATAATACAGGTTCTAAAGACTTAAACATGCGTTTATCTAAAGAGCGTGCAGAGGCTATCAAAACCTACTTAGTAGAAAAAGGTGCTAACGCATCTCGTATAGAAGCTACTGGTTACGGTCAGCTACAACCAATTGCTTCTAACAAAACAGCAGCAGGTCGTCAGCAAAACCGCCGTGTAGAGTTCACGC
>JAESTD010000026.1 GCA_016763755.1 Mucilaginibacter sp. | reverse complement strand
ATTGCGAGGAACGAAGCAATCTCGGACCTACAGGGCCGCCTTTCCTAAAGAGATTGCTTCGTTCCTCGCAATGACGCGCCTCTTTAATTTCACACTGCCGGCTGATGCTCCGGTACGCCGTTGGGGTCCACCCATACAAATTCCCAGTGATGGCCGTCGAGGTCAGCGAAGCTGTGTTGGTACATAAAACCATAGTCGGTGGCAGGGTTAGGCACAACGGCTCCTGCAGCCTCTGCTTTGGCCACCATGTCGTTAACCGCATCTTTGCTATCAGTTGATATACAGATAGAACATTCTACTTCTTTGTGGGCATCTATAATACGTTTGCTGGTAAAAGTTTGGAAGAAAGGTTTGGTGAGCAGCATTACATAAATAGTATCGCTGATGATCATGCAGGTTGCTTTCTCGTCGGTGAATTGTGGGTTAAAGGTATATCCCAGTTTAGTGAAAAATTCTACAGACCTGTTAAGATCATCAACCGGTAGATTTAAAAAGATTTGCGTTACCATGAGTTTCTGTTTTTTAGTTTACTCAAAGGTAAGGGATTGCCTAACCCGCGCAAATGTGCAAAAACGACAAGTTGAGGGGCTAATTGCGACTTAGCTTATATCGCCCCGAATTTTGGATGATCTCCGAGGAAATTCAACCAAACCCCTTCCAATTCCTCAACCAGTTGCGCGCGAATGGATATACCCGATGCTTGCGGCGTCCAGGTCTGCTCGGCAAGTGCGCCGGTTTTCAGAATATCTAAGGAGAGAATAGGTTCTTTTTCAGGATTCAGCAAAACATCAAACGCAATATTGATACGGTGATAAATGCGCCCTTTGCGCGATGCCAGGAATGGCTCTGAAGATATATAGCCCGAAGCAAAGATTCCTTTAGGTTCAACTCCCACACGTACCACATAGGCGCGGTCGCCGGGCTTGATGCTCTTGTGGCTGGCAACGCTCCAGTTGTCCTCAACCTTTTGGCCGGCGGTTAAGCGGGTAATATCTTTATCAAGATCAGCCCATTCAAACTTATGCGGGTTCCAACCGAAAAGGTAGGAGCCCCCTAACCCCCTGAAGGGGGAATTGTTATTGTCTGATAAACTATTCATGTTTTTACTCCCCCTTCAGGGGGGCTGGGGGGTTAACCTTTACCCGTCAACTCATCCAGTTTATTGCGCTCAGTTTGCAATTCGCGGGCAAGTTTCTTTTCTTTCTCGTTGGCTTTGGCTTTGTAGCTTTTGTATTCCTCTTCCAGCTCGTTATAAAGCTTAACACGATACTTAGCTTCGCGACTGTGCGCGCCCGAGCGGGCTATAACAATGGCAGCAACTGCACCAAATACAATCACAAGGCCCCACATGATAAGGTTGTAGGTGCTCTTGTCAATAGGTATGCCCAATAAGCTCACTTCATTAACTTTCGCTTGAGACTCGGCCAAAGATTGGTCTTTGTTATTAGATGATTTTTTTAGCGTATCAATGGTTTTTGCTTGTGCAGATGCTTTTGCTTGTGCATCTAACAATTGTTTGCGGGTTGCTTTAAGGGTATCGTTATAATTTTTTACCAATGCGCTAACCAGCGGCTGCTGGTAGTTATAAACTTTGGTAAGTAAGTATTGGTATTGGCCATGCAGGCTTTTGTCAACAGGTTTTTGTGGTTGCGCTGCCGCCGCCGGAGTGGTTGCTGCCGTTGTAGGTGTGCTTTTCTGATACGGACTCGGCTTTGTAGCGGCAGGGTTGGCCTTCCTGGTAGTATCCTGTGCATGCGCGGCAGTGCCAAGGTTAATCATTAGGGTCAATAAAAGGAGTGTCCGTAGGTTAGAAAGCTTCATCATATATAAATTATGTGTCGGAGATGTAACTATTATAGTCAAACGTAAAAATTTAATTTAAAGTTTCTGTCATATATCGCCATAAAAATGCCCTTTGATTAACTCCAGTAGCTATCAAAACAAAACTTTGCCGGCTAAAATATAAAAAAGATGTTAAGTTAGGGTTGTAAGGTGTAAAAGCCAAAAACCTATATTAGCGCTCTCAAAATTATGCGATGCAAATAGGAATGATAGGGCTCGGGGATATGGGTAAACTGTATGCCAAAGCTTTCGCAAAGGCGGGTTACAAAGTTGTTGGTTGCGATATGCCCGCCAACCGTCAGCGCCTTGAAGATGAACTGAACCCGTTAGGGATCACCCTGATGGATAATGGAAAAGATATTGCCCGCACAAGCGATCTTGTTATCTATTCTGTAGAGGCCGATAAACTGGCCCAGGTTGTTGCTGAATATGGCCCCGTGACCAAGTACGGTGCCATAGTAGCCGGACAAACATCTGTAAAACACCCCGAGATCGCGCTGTTTGAAAAGCATCTGCCCGCCGATTCTCGCATCATTACCTTCCATGCCATGCATGGCCCCGGTTTTGAGCCGGAAGGACAGAAGCTAATACTGATCCCGCATCGTACGGATAAGAGCGGGTATGAGGATATGTTAGCGCTCTTTACCGCCGTAGGCAACGATATTGTGGAGATGAAGGATTTCCATGAGCACGATCAGATTGTGGCGGACACCCAGGCTGTTACCCACGTGGGTTTTGAAAGTATGGGTACAGCTTGGAAATCTGCCGGTTTTTTCCCTTGGGAGAATGCCTCTTACGTGGGTGGTATTGATAACGTAAAAATCTTAACCACTTTACGAATCTTTAGTTACAAGGCACACGTTTACGCCGGGCTGGCTATCCTTAACCCTTATGCAAAACAGCAGGTGAGACAGTATGCCATGTCAGAGTCGGAGCTGTTTAAGCTGATGATAAAAGAAGAGGAAACCGAGTTTAGGCAACGTCTTTACAAGGCCCGCGATTTTGTGTTCCACGAGAGCCGTAAACCCATTATGTTAAATGATGCGGTAATGCGCGAGTTTTCATTAGCTGATAACGCGCATAAGCAAAAGCCAAACTCGCACCTGAGTATATTAAGCATGGTAGATGCCTGGTATCACCTTGGAGTAAATCCTTACGATAATTTGATCTGCCAAACCCCGCCGTTCCGTTTAAGATTGGGTATTGCAGAGTATTTATTTAAAAATGAAGAGTTACTTGAAGAATCAATTGAGACCGCTCTTTATGATAAAACTATCCGTGGAGACGACTTGGAGTTCCATTCTGCCGTGCGCGAGTGGAGTTCTATTATTGGTTATGGCGATATGGAAGGGTATAAAAAACACTTTAACGATGTACAATCATTCTTCACCGGTAGGTTGGAAGAGGGCAATCGCCAAAGCGCTGAACTGATCAAAAGGTTGATGACGAGTTGATAAATGTGCGGATTTCAATTATGCAGATT
>JAESTD010000337.1 GCA_016763755.1 Mucilaginibacter sp. | reverse complement strand
TAAGTTTAAACCAAATAGCCCTATCTCAATAACCTGGGTTTTGTTTCAACTGTGGATTTACATTAAGGACATCCCTGCCTATCGGGAAAATCTCTGTATGTTTATCGCCATCAGGTTTCTTATCCCACCAGGTACCTGTGTTAAATACGCCCCACCTGATCAAATCGGTACGGCGGCGGTTCTCCCCGATAAACTCCCTGCCCCATTCGTCCAGCATTTCCTGATCGTTCAGTTGAGCACCATCAGGGGTGTAAAGACTTGGTGAACCTGCCGGATAATTACGTCTCCTGACCTGATTGAGCAATTGTGCGGCGCCGGCTTTATCTCCTTTGCGGTAGCTACACTCGGCAAGGGTATAATATATTTCGGATAGCCTGACCTCGGCATAGGCAGAGGTAATGCGGTTCGGATCCGGAGTGGGATATACCGGGTATTTGATCAGGAACACGCCCGAATTGTGATCAGCGTGGTTCATGTTAGATTCCTTATCAGCAATTTTGGTCCCCGGTTTGGCACCCAGGAAATAGCCGACCTGGTCACGGATAAACAGCGGGTAAGGTCCTTTGTTACCCCGAACCGTATCCTGCACCGCATTACCGTTTACCGATCTTGTAAAAGGCAGGTAACCAAAAAGGAACATGCCTTCGCGCGTGCTGTTACCCAGGTTCTTATATTTTTTTAAACGAAGGTCGTCCGGATATTTTTGGAATTTAACGAAGGGTTTACCCAGTTGATGGGTGTACTCAACGCTGTCAACATCCCTGCCCGGTTGCAATGCGAATCGTGGGTTAGCCTGTCCGAAATCAGTAAAGCCCATGTAAAGCGGACCTGCATCATAGGTCATACCCCACCAGAACATACCGCCATCATATTGCCAGTGGGTACGGGCGAGGGTGCCCGGAAAGCCATAGATCACCTCGGAATTTCCATTTTTGTTGGTGTAATCAAAGGGCGCATCCCAACGGGTATCTAACTGATATGCACCATATTTTCCACTGATAATGTCGCGGCAAACGGTCTCACACTCAGCAAACTTTTCGGTGCCGATGTAAACCTTAGCATTCAGATACAATCTTGCAAGCAAGGCTGCTGCGCCTGCTTTGGTCCAGCGGCCGGTGCCGTTGGCGCCAAGCTGGTCTCGCGTTGGGAGCCCCGGAATAGCCTCTGTGAGCTCTTTCTCAATAAAGGCAAAAGTTTCCTGAGGCGTTGACTGCGGTTTGCCCTGCGTCGAGCTTTTGACATCGGTTATGATCTCGATGTTACGGTAAAAGTCAAATGCCCTTAAATAAAACCAGGCACGCAGTGTGCGCAATTCAGACTTGAAATCGGCAAGCTCCTCCGGCGTAACACTTAACTTTGCCGGATCTGCTATATTTTCCATGTCCTGCAAAGAATTTGTTGATAAAACGATCCCCTGGTAGAAATTTGTCCACGCGCCGCTTGTAAAACCGTCATTCACGGTCCAGGTATGGTAGTGCATCCGTTGGTAATAACCACCGTCCTGCCAGTCGCCCTGGCGGTTATAAGTTCCGATCTCGTCGGTACTGTTTTCGCCGACGGCGTAAACATCGTTACCTTGTATGCTCCAGTAGCCGTGTTCAAACGGGCGTAAAAAATCCCGGATCACGTCATCGCGGCGGGTAAGGAAGCCTGAGGCATCCACCTTGTCATAAACGTGCTCGTCCAGTTTGGTACATCCGGCGCCGATAAGGGCTGTCAGCATTAAGCCGGTGATATATAATTTATTTTTTTTCATGTTGTTGATGTTAGAAAGTTGCTTGTAAACCAAATATCAATTGCAGGGTTGACGGGTAGTAGTTTAGCGATGTGTTCACCCCTGGTGTAAGTCCGTTAATGGGTACAAGGTCAGGGTCGCCGCCTGTATACTTGGTGAACGTGTGCAAATTACGGCCAACGGCGTACAACCTTACCGATTTAAGATATTTTGATCTCAGCGGCTGGGTGTAACCTATTGATACATTATCGATTTTCACAAATGATCCTGATTCAAGAAAATAATCCGAGGCGATCGATGTGGTTGAGCTGCTGGTCAACTTTGAATATTTACTCTTGTCGTCGTAAGCAGACTTAAGCACGTTGGCATCTGCCTGGCTGGACGGCGTACCCAGATAAAATGCGGGCGTATTAAATATTTTGTAACCAAACGCACCACGGAGAAAGATGTTCAGGTCAAAGCGTTTGTATTGGAAACTATTGTTGAAAGAGGCAATAACCTTTGGCAAGCCGTTTCCTACAAATTGCTTATCGTCGTTTGATGCCTGGTTAGCAGGTACCACGGAACCGTCTTGCCTGTAAACCTGCAAGGCCCCGTTGTTGTCCACGCCTGCCGATCTCAGGGTGTAGAACTCGCCAATACTTCGGCCTTCCTGGATACGCTGTATGCTTCCGGGCGAGCCCGGGGCCGGCAAGCCTGCCACATCCTGATAGGTAGCACCCTGGTAAAGCGCGTTGGAAAACGAAATGAACTTGTTTTTGATGTAAGAGAATGCAACACTGGCGTTGTAGTTAAACCTGCTGCCTTTTACGATTGCACCCGTCAAGGTAGCCTCTATGCCGCTGTTACGCATGGTGCCGACGTTGGTGAAGGTTTGTGACTGCGGGTTTGGCGGCAAAGGCACGTTGTAATAACCAAGCAGGTCTTTATTGGTCCGTACATAATAATCAATTGAACCGCTTAAACGGCTGTCCAGCACCGTGAAGTCCACTCCTACATTGATATTCGTAGAGCGCTCCCAGCTAAGGTCCGGGTTAACGTTTGATGCCGGGCCATAAACCTGGTACTGCACGCCGTTAAATGGAAAATAACCGGCACCGCCATACAAAAGTAATGAAAGGTAGTTGCCGAAATCCTGGTTACCGGTAACACCATAATCCGCTCTCAGCTTTAATTCGTTTACAAAGGGAACTGACTCTTTAAAAAAACTTTCCTCTGATACCCTCCATGCGCCGGATACCGCGGGGAAATTACCCCATTTATTATTGGCGCCGAATTTTGACGAGCCCTCATGGCGCAGGCTGGCCGTTAAAATATATTTGTTATTAAAGTCATAGTTTAGCCGGCCAAAAAAGGCGATCAGGGTTGAGCCGTTCTGGGTAGAACCAACAGCGGATTGCCCCTGACCTGCAGCCCCGCCATTGTACAGACCTGAGCCTAAATTATTCCAGAGGTAGGTATCGAACGGGAAATCATAATTCTGAGCTGAGAACTGTTTGTAATTATATAACGAATACGAGTAACCACCCAGCAATTTGAAGTGGTGATCTTTCAGGTTGAGGCTGTAGTTCCCGGTCCATTCCACGTTTTTCTGATCGTTCTCCTCCTGTGATTGCGATGCGTAATTGGTTTGCGTGGTCTTGTTCGCGTGGACAATACCGGACAAGGTCGAAGGCGTAAAGTTCATGCTTCGGGCAGAGCGGCTTATTTCAGAAATGGTGACCGTTGTGCTCAGGTTTTTGAGGATGTTCGCCTTTAAAGACGCGTTGATGTCCATTTCCTTGATGTCGCCTTCTGCACGGATCACCCTGCCGTTTTCAACCGGGTTATTGGAAAAAAAGCCGGTGTTGATGTAGTTGTACTTACCCTGGTCATCATAGATGGGATAGGTTGGGTTCAGCGTTAAAGCATTGTTAAAGTTACCCTGATCAGCATTGCTGGTGTTCATATAACGCGGGGCAACATTTAAGGTAGCCGTAAGGAAATTGTCGTCAGTGGTATGGCTGATGCTGATACGTGCGCCGTATTCTTTTTTATGCGCCCTTAAATCGATCCCATCAGCATTACGGTAGTCCGCTGAAGCGAAGTAATTGGTTTTTGAAGAGCCGCCGGACATTTGAACGGTATGCTTCTGGCTGAACGCAGGCGAGTTGGTAACGGCATTAAGCCAGTTGGTACGGGCACCGTAATCCTGCCCCTGCTGGCTTGCCACACGGTATTTCAGAAAGTCGTCTGCCGATAGGTTTTGCAAACGGTTGGTCACATAATCAAAGCTTGCATAACCATCATAGAAAAACCGGGATTGAGAAGTACCTTTTTTCGTCGTAATAATGATCACACCATTGCTTCCGCGGGTCCCATAAATGGCCGCTGCCGCACCACCTTTTAAAACGTCGATGCTCTCGATATCGTTTTGGTTGATGTTATCGATGTTACCGCCCGGAACGCCGTTGACAACGTACAAGGGACCCAGTCCGGCATTACGCGAAGATATCCCCCTTAACTGAACGCTGGGTGAAGAATTGGGGTCCCCGCTGGCTGTATTGGTGATGCTTAGGCCGGCTACCTTACCCTGTAACGACATCAAGGGGTTATTGGCAGAAACAGCTAACAGGTCTTTCCCGGACACGTGAGCAATGGCACTTGACACCTCTCGTTTATCCAGTGTGCCGTAACCTACGCTCACCACCGTTACCTCACTAAGGGTGTTGGATGCCTGCGTAAGGGAAACATTAATAACGCCGGATTCGGGGATAGGAACCTGCCGGGATACATAGCCAATGAAAGTTAAGGTTAACGTTGTGGCATTTGCAGGTGCTGACACCACGAACTTACCGTTGGCATCGGTAGTTGTGCCGGCAGATGTGCCGGTGACCGCCACGCTTACCCCCGGCATTGCAGCGCCATCGGCGGCGTCGGTCACTTTGCCAGTTAGCGATTTGCTTTGCCCGAATGCGGCATGGCAGAGCGTCATCAAAAGTGCAAATACACTTAAATGAAGTAGATGTTTTTTGTTCATAAAATTGGTTAATTGGTTAAAATTTAAAATTATGGCGCTTACCGTTAAATCAACCGGGGTTCTGACTGACCAAGTCAAGAATATAGGTCTGGAAAATCACTATAAATTGATAATCAATGTATTAAGAGATTAATTGGTGTAGATAATCTATATATGTTTTGTTCCGTTAAGCTCTTCAACGATTAACAAATGTGCCGTTGTGGATCATCGATGCAAGCCGTGTAGTTTTAATCCATGAACATCGTTGATGTTCAGATCATATTAATAAGGGAGAATTATGAATGACAAAACCATTTAATAGCTATCTTGGTAAGAACCAAAGCAGCAACCGTTGAAACGTATTTTAATTTTGGCTGCCGTCGCCTTAGCCGGCATTGCCCGCGCCCAACCAGGGCAAACCAATATTGCCCGCTGGCAAGATGATAAAACAGGCGCGGTCTCGATCACCTGGGATGATGGTTCCATTAATCAGTTCAAAGTGGCTTTGCCTATTTTGAACAAGCTGCATTTGCCGGCTACTTTTTTTATTATCACCGGGCAGATCCCGGGCTCAACTTATCACGGGAAGTTCATAGGCCGGCCGATACCAGACATTATAAAAGAAACGGCTACCATACCCACTGATCAAAATAATCTTTTTGAACGTGCATCGGCCGCAGGATATTTGGGTTTGATAGGCCCGCTCGATTATCATTACAAAGCGGGTTCTTTGGTAGATGCCGGTAAGACCGACGAAGCAATTAAAGTTATTGATGAACTTTATGCCCGGGTGCGGAGAGGGGACTTTAAGCCCGGTGTACAACATAACGATGAATATAAGGACGCACACGGGACGACCTGGGATGATATCAAACGCTATGCCGCGCAAGGACACGAGTTTGCCAGCCACATGATCACCCATCCAAGGCTTGCTATCCTGGACGAGCCTAATATGCTTTACGAATTGAAGAAAAGCCGGGAAGAGATCAGACAGCGGCTCGGCCGAAAATATACCTTTTCAGGTGAAGGCCCTTTCGGGACGGAAAATGAACGGGTGATGAAGTACGCTTACCGGGTTTATCCCGCCCTTCGGAACCGTATGCCGGAACCCTGGTTAAAAGAGATCAGCCGTGGTAACAACGAGAATCCCGGCAACAGCGGCAAAGCATATGTGCAGCTGCAGCGAGGCGCCACAACCAAAACACCCATGCCGGTTATGAAAAGTAGGGTTGATACAACCTTGAAACGAAAAGACACGTGGTTGGTGTTAACCATCCATGGTGTTGACTCGATCGGCTGGGAAGCATTAACCCACCAGGCACTACAGGAATATTTTAACTATATCAAAAAACAAGAGGATAAATTATGGGTCGCCACCTTTGGCGATGTCACCAAATATATGCGCGAAAGGCAGGCGGCTAAAGTGAGCGGACAAATCAGCAAAGATAAAATAATCGTAACGTTGACCCATACCTACGCGAACCGGCAGAAAATCCATACGTTAATGCCGACGTGACGGATGTACACGCTTACCCCGACCCCATGCTGCCCATCAAACAGAATAATAAGGCACAGGTAGTAGGGGAGTTCGGGGGCATCGGTGTATTCATCCCTGACCACCAGTGGAACACGAATACTGCCTGGGGTTACATCCAGGAAAAACCGGCGGATCTAAAAACAAAGTACACGATCATGACCCAGCATTTGCAACTCCTGCAAAAGCAGGGCCTGTCCGGCAGCATATATACCCAGCCCTATGATGTAGAAGGGGAGCAGAACGGGCTGATGACCTATGACCGGGAAGTGATCAAAGTCCCATTTAAAGACTTACAAAAAATACACCAGCCGCTGGACCCGGACGCGAATACGAACGTACCAGAACCAAGCATCCAAAATGCCGATCTGACCGACCCGGCGGAGAAATACAGAATAAACTTACAGCAGTACATTGACGGCAACCATGAACCTGATTTTCTGAAAAAGCTGCTCTTACAAGCCAGCCAGGCAGGTGACCAGGAAGGCAAGACGATCATCGGCACCGCATATATCGCTACGCTTACAGCACCACTCAGTGACGACGATATCCGGCTTGTGGCAAAATACACTAACACTGTAAAAGACAATAGTTATCAACTGGTGAAACAAGATACCGCCGGTTTTCAGCGTGTGCTGGGGAAAAGGCCTTATACTGTTAAGATGATGAATATGGTTTATGCGGGTATTATGGCACCCCTCATTGATGGAAAAACAAACCCGGACTGGGATGCGATTACCAATGCAATCAAACCTTATGGTGCAGCAGGTGAGGAGATGTTGTTAAGGGCGGAAACGGTTCACTTCCTCAATAAACAGGATTGGAAATCATTTAAACCTGTCGCAATGGCGTACCTCAATAAATATGGCGCAAATATTAAACCGGAGGAAAAAACAATGTTTGAAAACGCATGCAAAAATGCTCAATAATCAAATGAAATATTCGCTATCAATTTTATTTATTATCATATTAACCCGGGTTTGCGCTCAAAAACCAATTATCAATGAACGAGCAATCAAGTCCTGGCAATGGGTAAATAACCCCTCTATTAGCGCTGATGGGAAATTTGTTGCTTACTATATTGAAAATAAACCGGCAGGGCACAATTCCCTGGTAATTAAAAGCAGCAATTCCAGCTGGGAAAGTGTATTTATCGATGCGAAATCCAATGTTTACAAATGATGCCAAAGCAGTAGTGTTTTTAACGGCGCATGATAGTTTGGCAATCTTTCAATTAGGCAAAGGGAATATTGATTATACGCCAAAAGTCAATTCTTTCCGACATTTCAGCGCAGGAAATCGGGAATGGCTGGCCTACAGGCAGGCAACGGAATTGCATATCACGGCATGGGACGGAAAAGCGTGCATTCAACTAGCTGAGGTTTCCGATTATTGGTTTGATCCTTACAAAGCCAGTTTTTTATTGCGGAGGGCTGTCGGCGGTCAAGATTTAATTTATTGGTTAGATCCAAACAATAAAAGGTTAGACACTATTTATCAAGGTAATACTGCCAGTAGTTTGAACCCGGACTTTGTACACCGGAAACTATGGTTCCTGACCGATACTTCAAACGGCCGTTTAAATTGTTATAACCTTGCTTCAGGAAAACCAGAAGAGCTATCGACAGTGATTTTCCCGGATAGCTTGCAATTACAAGACATCGACCGCATAACGCCTGACGGAAATACAGTGCTTTTAAATTTCAAAAGGCCATCAAATTACATTGACACCGCAGGCGTTCATATGCGCATATGGAACGCAACATCCGTACGCCTGCCGAAGCAACAGGAAGAAGCGGAGCAAAGCCTGCGCTATGAATTTGCATACACTTCGGGAGTTGGCCGCCTGGTACAGGTCGCGACGCCAGATGAGCATATATCCGAACTATTAGCGGCGGGTCAAAAAAATTACGGATTGATCTTTCATTGCAATGGTGACTTTAATGAGGCTGCTTACGATACCAGAATCAGTTTGGAATCCTGGGTTGTTGACTTCGCATCCGGCAGCCGTAAGAAAATGGATCATTGGTTCTGTCAGGCGAGGTCGAATGGCAGGTATGTGCTTTATTACGATCCGGTAAAAAAAGTCTATCGGAGTTATGATGTCACAAACGGAAAAGTACGTAACCTTACGGGAGGACTCCACGTTACATGGAACGGTGCCGGTAATTACTCGTCTGTGGTTAATACGCTGGCTTGCTGGGACAACTCGGGGCATTACGCCTATTTGTATGATGAATTTGATATTTGGAAAATAGATCTAAGCGGGAAACATTTGCCATTGAACCTTACAAAGGGTTTTGGAAGAAAAAACAGGCTAATTTTCCGGTTTTTACAAGAACGGGGTAACTTACTGTCATGTTTCAACCCGCGTACGAAAGAACACGGGTTTTACCGATTAACCGAAGAAGGCCCCGTTCGTTTAATTACTGGCCCTTATCTTTACGCGCTGGAGGAATTTGACGGAATGACACACATTAAAGCCTCAAACGCAAACGTATACTTAGTGCAACGAATGAGCGCAACCGAATCCCCAAACTATTTTCTAACCGCCAATTTCAAAACCTTTAAACCAATCAGTAATGTGTATCCGGAAAGAACCTGGAACTGGCTGAGCTCAGAAGTGATGAGGTGGCCGGTTCCGCGGCGGGATTCACTGGCAGGGGTTATTTACAAACCTGAGAATTTTGATCCGGCCAAAAAATACCCGGTTATATTTTTTTATTACGAACGCAAATCCGATTTAGCGAATAAATACATATCGCCTGGTTTCTCCCTCGGTGATATTAATATTCCCTGGTTTGTTAGCAAGGGATATATCGTATTTACGCCTGATATTGATTATGATTTGGGCAAGCCAGGTGAAAGCGCCCTCCGGGCTATTGAATCCGGTAGAAAAGCTTTGGCAAAATTCCCTTGGGTAGATACGTTGAAGATGGCACTTTCAGGTCATAGTTTCGGAGGCTTTGAGACGAATTACATTATCACTCGTACAAGAGGCTTTGCTGCTGCAATAAGCGCTTCGGGGTTGGGCGACATGATCAGTTATTATAATGACTTCGGAAATGATGGAGAATCCCGGCAAAGCTTTGTCGAAGTAGGGCAGATCCGGATGAAAAGTTCGCTATGGAATAGTAAAGCCGACTATTTGGAAAATTCACCAGTGCTTAACGCCAATAAAGTCGTTACACCGATTTTACTTGAAGTCGGCGGCAAAGATGATAGGGTGCCGGCTCGACAGGGATTGGAGTTTTTTAATTCCCTTCGGAGGTTACACAAACCCGCATGGCTATTGCAATATTTGGACGACGGACATTCGCTTGACGGTAAGGATGCGGAAGACTATACACGCCGTATCACTGGCTTTTTTGACCATTTCTTGATAGGTAAGCCAATGCCCGATTGGATGCGTGCCCAATAAATCATGAACGACGAAAAATTTGATGAATTTGACCTGAAAATGTTGACTCATGATCAAACGGATACCCGCATCAGTTGTGGTAAGCTTGGCTGTTTGTCGCGCTTACCATTGGGCCGGTTTCCCAGCGTAAAGAAAAAACGGAGTAGGCCAATATCAACAAAAATTACACAGCGAGATCGGATCGCGAAAAGGTGGGCATGCGGGTGATGGTAACGCTGATGGTCAGGCTAAACAGCAAGACCCGATTCTGTTTAAGATTTTGAAAGAGTGGTCTACGACATTGCTGAAGTTTTATCGTGTTGCACTATCGCGGAACAGGTTTCCTGTTCAGAAAAGCATCGGCTAATAGTTATCGTCAGCTCATTTATGTAGAACAGAACTTGGCTAGCGAATAATCTGTTTTGAAACGCTTGTCAAGGATGCGCTGGATATCGGCGTCAGAGTAGTTTGTGTTCTAAAGTATACATAGGGGTTATGCCCACAATGCAATATATAATACGGGGGCGAGGATTCGCGCTCTAGTTCATGACTTTACAAATAGAAGTATGTGTTTCTCTCAGTCTTCGCATCGTGTAGTCTATATTCTTCAATGCAATCGTGAGTTTGATCTATTACTCAAAAAAATAATTATAGCTAATGCGGTCGACTTTGCCTCTTCAATCCATCCCTGGTCAGGAACCCATACAGGTGTTCCGGATCAGAGATTACCTGAATGACGATTCTTTATTGCCCCACCGGCATCATTATTACATGTTGTTGTGGATTCGTGAAGGGATGGGATCGCATCAGGTAGATTTCAATACTTATGAAATGTTGACCAACGCGAAATTTCCAGTGGCCGAAGGCCACGTACACCGAATTATCCAACCTCCGACGGATGGCTGGATGATCACCTTCCGGGGATGTGTGTTCAATGCCCTACATGATGGCAAAGGCGGTATACTCGCCGAGGAGTTATTTTAATGGCCCTATCAACCTGAATGAAGAGGAGGCAGTCAACTTTAACTGTGTATGTAGGCTCCTATTGAAGACACTCGACAAAAACCCAAATGATCCTATGCTCATCAATCAGCTGCGGGTGTTGTTAGGTTGCTTGCTTAATTGCGCTGATCAGTTTAACTGTACTGCGCAATATACCGGGCATTTCGAGATGTTGCAGAAATTGAAGCGCCTGATCAATATTCATTTCAAGGAGCAGTCGCAAGCGGACTACTACGCCAGCCTGTTGGGACTGCCGCTCTGGAAGCTGAATATCTGATGCAAGAAATCGCTGGGCAACAATGTCAGCGGTTTACTCTCCGAGCCCGTCGTACTGGAATCGAAAGCGCTGCTGGCAACCACAGACCTTTCGGGCAAAGAGATTAATTACGAATTGGGGCTGGTGACTCATCTAATTTTGCCAAGGTGTAAAAAAAATCTTGCGGCATTTCGCCGCTGCACAACCGTTCTACTATTTACCGAACATAATAAGCTTTTTATTGGATGTTTGAAGTGGTTACCACTAATTTCGTACTTTCAAAAGCCCATTACTTGTAATAATAGAAGCGCCCGAATGGGCGCATTATTTGATACTATGAAGCAGCAAGCTTGAACATTGATCGCGGGTGCTTGCAGGCAATTGGACATCAACTGGCTGCTGTCTCGCGTGCATACTTAGGTCATGCTGCGGTCATCGCGACTAATATTGAGGAACACCCCTCGCTGGAAAGGCTCATCATGGCGGCAGTATATGAACTGGTGCACCTTCTTCCTCCAGCCGGTAGATGCGCGTATAAACCGTTGTAGCCACTTTGTGTACCCGGTTGCTCAACTCCTAACAGTTGAGCCTGCCGTTTCTGCTGCTTTTAATGAAGGATCTGTAGATCCACTTCATCAAGCGTGACCATATCTTTTCTTATACCCTAAAGCTATCCTTAACCGTGATTCATTCAAAGAAAAAGCCTTGTTTTGAGAATTTTTACCAATTGCACCGGGTTTGAAGTAAATCCGCCTAAGATTACACTTTTTTGCGATGAGTTGACAGAACGCCCTTCGTTTCTGGAGGTTTTTTCATAATTAGGTTCCAAAGGCCGGCACGAGGGCAATAGCCGGCCTTTATCTTTTCACAGACGATGACCGAAGAGAAATATATCCTATTGAAAAATCCGCATGCTGCTTACTGTTGCAAAAATTGTAAACGGCCCTTTGCTTATTATTTGCCTATATCCCGGATTCGGCAGTACCTGCTTTTTTTCCTGCCATTCCGGTGGATGTTTTGTGCCAAATGCGTCCGTTTCGCTACGGTCTGGACACGAGCTATCAAATAACGTAATATTTTTGGTAACCGATACAATATGTTAGGTTGGCATGCCGAATGGCTGACGTTTGTCAATTGATTAATCGTAAGAATAACTATTTATAGCTATTTTATTTACTAATCAAAAGGCTGAACTTTAGTGAAATACTCCGTATTGTATCAAACACCTATCAAGATAATCCCTCAAGTATGCAAGTAACAAATATTGAAGTGAACAACTATTTAACGTTCGAAAATCTAAAAAGAGTGAAAACTTGAGGTTGACCATATTGAAAACACTTTAACAGAAGATAATTTTTCCTTTGAAATTAATACAGAAGGTTAACCACGGATATTTACGCCAAATCAATTTTTAAATTTAAGGATAGTTGAAAAAACCCTGTATAATGCCTGTAAATAAATAAATAACCGTAGTCGTTACTCTAAACCATTTATACATTATGGCACAGCAAAAGAAAAAATCTGCCAGAAAACCGCTGGCCGGGGAATGTCCCGACAATAAGTTTTCGTATTCATTGAACGCAGTTAACGCAACTGTCCTTTCTTTAAAGGTCGAAGACTGGAGCGAAAACAGCCCCGGCGCATCCGGAGATTTTACCACCTGTATAAATGATGCGAGCGCGTCACCCAAGGTGCGGGTGATTGGATTAGCGCAGGTCGACAATCCGGGAGGGCACGTCAGCCTGGGCTTGAAATTCCTTTCCAACGAGGTGTTTACCACACCAAAGGAATTTACCCTCGCAGGAGATGGTTTTCTTAAACTCGATGTTTCAGCAAAACTGCCCTGAACGTGAAAAAGATTTATTTGGCATTGCTGATCTGTGCGGTTACACAGATCAGCAGGGCACAGTTCGTGACCCAGAGTGCCAGCGGAAAGGGCACCGTTATTTTACCGCTCAACGGGGTTTCTTTAGGTTTTGACATCGGTAAGACCGAGATCGCTGTGGGCGCCAATAACTATTCGAAAGCGCTTATAAAAAACAATGATCAATTGTTTAAGAACTGGTTTTTTGGGGGGAATCTTTCCGTGAAGAACAGTTCGGGCATCGGCAATCTGGTCAAAAGTGGCGACCTTGTTCCCGAAGGAAATCTTTTGGGTTTCATGGGTTTTAATATCAACAATCATCAGCGGCTCATCGACGAGTGGAAAGCTTCTTCGGTCAACAAACTCGCATACCTCCAACAGGATAGACGAAAAAAGCTTGTCAAAAAATATGCTCAGGCAATCATCGACATCATCGAAACTTCCGGTGATGAAATTAACGATGTTGATTTCAGAACGGCCACTTTGGCCAAGTGGATTAAAAAAGTAAATGCCGCTAAAGATGGTTATGCCCTCTCCCGCGTGATCCTTGATTTGAAGAAAGAGGGCGGTGCAAAACTCGAACCTTTTGTGGCAATGTCCAAAGACCTGCAAACGATAAAGGAAAAGGAATATCAGGCCAGTCTTGCTAAAACCGATATGACCAAAGAAATGGACGCGGCGTTCAGTGAATTTACAGCGACGCACCATATCTTGCGGCTGACACCTTTCATTTTCGGTGGACTTGAAGCCCGCAGTTTTTCTTTGTATTCGGGACCAAGCACGGTGTCGCTGGCAAAATCATTCGAAGACAAGCTGTACCGCAATAACCAAGTAGGCATCGGGATCAACGGACAAGTGGGGAGTTTCTGGGTTGGCATCACCTATGCCTGGATAGACGGCGACAATTTTTCGGGTTTAAGTAGTAAAGAATACACGCTGCAAACCAAAGATACCCTGCACAATCAGACACTGATCGCTGAAAAAAAGATCACCGGCTATTCCGGCAAATATGCCCGGGTAAAAAGTAACCAGCTTAATATTGACCTGGTCAAAGAATTCCGGCTGGGGGACACCTCAAGGCTGATTACGAACGTTTACTACCGGGGCACGATTGCAAGCAGGGACACGACTGCGCTGAAGAATATCTCCGGCATCGGGCTGGGCCTTTATTTTTTAGGTAACAAAGGTAAATTTCTAGGCGGGCTGTATGTGGAACTACCGGACATCGGCAACCAAGCCGAAAAAGCCAAGCCGATTGCCGATCAGAACATCCGTCCACCGTTACGGAGGCTTACTTTCGGCGTCGTCACAAAATTCAGCCTGAGCTCCATATTCGGATTTACAGATCGTCCGAAAAAACCCGAGGAATAACCAACTTTTCAACACATGATAAATAACGATGTGACATCCGGGAAGTCCCCGCTGCAAGTGCAACTTGAAGAAGAAGCAAAACTGGCACCTTTACGCAAACTGATCGCGGAAAGCAGGGAGGCGGAAGCCAAAGCAGATAAACAAGCAACGGAAACCCGAAAAGCCGCGCTTGATGCATACCGTGACAGGTGGAAAGGGCCGGATATTAAACCTGTTGATGGGAAAATTACATTACAGGGTGGAGCGGTCGAAACCAGGATACTTGCCCATGTCTGCCTGTCGGCATTGACCCGGTCCCTGGTTGAACAGTTCGCGGGGGATGACCGGCTTAAAGGCAACGGAACAAAATTTATCATTTATAACGCTGCGGATCTTCCCGGCATACAAATGTACCAAACGTTCAAAGAACAGCTGAAAATCACCGGGGAACTGCTGGAAGTGCAGACAAGATTTAGTGAGCAGGCGATGGGTCGTCCGAACACCAAATTAGTAAGCGAAACGCCTTTAATTGCCGGCATCGCTGCTTCAGGTATCCTCAGGACAGCCGCAGACATCTTTTCCTTTTTCAAAACGAGTACATCGATCACAAATACGGAACTTATCTCGGATGAATCCCTCATTGTTGCTTGTTTTGAAAGCGAGCTGAAGAAAAAAGGCCTGAAAGGTAAAGTATATTATCCTGCCGTTTTACCGCCAGGCCTGACAGCCGATTTAGCGAAAGATTCCCAATTTATTGAACGTTACACGGCGGTAGCATCGATCAACAAAGCGGCTGTTTCTGTACAGGGGAAGCTAACTGCCAGGTTAGCTGAAATTGACAATGAGCTGATGTCGGTCACCGATCCGGGTAACAAACAATCATTGGAAACAGAGCGGCAAAAATTGAATGAGGCCTTGCAGCCGCTTTCCGCTGCCTGCGTTTTATTTTCACAGTTCGAAAACACTTTGCTGACAATAGACCCGGTAACAAAGGTTTCCGTATTCTCTGCACTCATTAAATTTGAAAAGCTTTTCAAGCTGATGGCCGATGAGGACGCATTTACGGTTAAATTGAATGCGGTCATGAATGGGAGCAGTATCATCAGTGAAGGCCTTTTCAAAGCAACTTCGTTGCGCCACTCCGGGGGAACCCAATTGACCTGCTTGGTATTCGATCACAGTGGAACCGTTCATCTGACCTTTAGTTCAAGTACCTACATTGCAGAATTGTCATCAGAGACGATCATGAAAGAATATGCGCACAAATCGGGGGAATGATAATATTGAATTTTAGCTTATTTAAATGATGTTAAATTAATTTGACATCCTCGGCAAAATGAACGGCCAAACCTAATCACAAAGCTTCTTAAGTTAATGATGAGCCAACCCTAAGCTACAAATAATACCGCAAGAAATATTTAGCACAAATGCGAATCTTTTCTCGTTACAAATAAATACGGCCTCTTATTGATATGGCCGCCAACACCAAGCCAGCTAAATCTTCTCGCTACTTGATTTTTAACTCATCTAACAGGCATTCTTCCAGGACCACTCTTTCGCAGTTCTTTTTATGATCCCATTTGATCAGCCGGATGCATTGGTCGGCGATCTCTATCCCGGTGATATCGCCATCGTTAAAACAGCAGCAGCCGGTATTAAAATAAGAATCGAAATAACCGCTGAAATCAGGTTCGGATATGCCTTTTAAATGCAGCGCAGCGATATCTCTTTCCAGGGCAGCTACTTGCGGAAGATCATTTGCCTTCCTGGCCTTATCCAGATTGTTGTACAAGATCTCCAGGTGCGTCATCGAACGGAAAACCGGCTGGTGCGTATGCCCCGTGATCAGTAACAGATCCTTTTGCCCGGTACTCCATTCGTACATCAAACGATTATGATCGGTCTTCAGCTGGTTATTATAGGCAGGAGTATTAGGATTGATCTCAAGGAAGCCCTGCAGCGGCCCCCAAATATTTGATACGAACCATTTACTGAACCAGTTCCCGTCACTTTGAAGATCGCCCTGGTGGCCGTGCGTCATCAGGATCTCAAGCGGTTTGCCGTTCACCCGGGTTTGCAGGATAAGCCCTTCATAAATTTTGATCGCTTTACCGTAGATCTGCGTTAAACTGACGGAGGCCAGCGGATCATTGTCCCAGTAGAGATCATGGTTCCCGAAAATCTTTACAAACCGGTCATGGTCAATAAATTGACGCTCGGCTTCAAACGTCATTTGATTGTGCCGTTTGACGGACAGGAACAGGTTCTCCCAAAGCTCCTCGCTGTCCCCTAAGTTTATGTAGGTAAAGCCTAGCTGTTGATAATATTGCAGTGCGGCAAGGTAAGCCGGCTCACATTTGGTAAACAGATCAGCCCCGTCACG
>JAESTD010000336.1 GCA_016763755.1 Mucilaginibacter sp. | reverse complement strand
TAATATTTTGATGAAGTGATGATTGATGCAGAAGCGCCGATTGAAGCGCTTCTGCATTTTTATAATACCGTGACTGTTAAATATTTATTTAGCTCTAATTTTATTGATTATGAAACACTATAAGAGCCTTATAGATCTTAGTCGGATGGCCGGCACGCCCGCGCCTTTAATGCCATTATTTAACATTGTAGAGTGTAATAAGGTATGCTCGCTTGGTGACCAGGAGTTTACCGGCGATTTCTATATGATCGGCTTCAAAAAATTTATATCGGGGATGTTTCATTATGGGCGCACCAGGTACGATCATGATAATGGGTCTTTGTCGTTTGTTAAACCGCGCCAGGTAATGCAGCTCAACAAGCTGGAGTTTGAGGAAAACGGCTTTCTTATATTTATTCACGAGGATTTCCTAACGGGACATTCGCTGTATAACGACATTAAAAAGTACGGCTTTTTTGAGTATGATGCCAACGAGGCGCTGCACCTTTCGCCCCAAGAGGAACAAACGATCTGGGATCTGTACCGCAAGATAGAAGCAGAATATAACAATAATCAGGATGAATATAGCCGCGATATTATATTGGGGCACGTAGATACTATTCTCAAATATTCGCAGCGTTTTTATAAACGTCAGTTTATCAACCGTCAAAACTTATCGGGCAATATGGTATCAAAATTCAGCGATGCGCTATCAACCTATTTTAATAGCGGATGGTTGGAGCAAAAAGGATTGCCTTCGGTAAAACAAATGGCTACACAATTGAACATTTCGCCCGGCTATCTCAGCGACCTACTTAAACAGGAAACCGGCAAAACGGCCATAGAACTAATTCACCTGTTCCTGGTATCTGAGGCTAAAAATATGCTGAAAAGCACTAATAACAACATTGCCGAGATAGCTTACCAGTTAGGTTTTGAAAATCTGCCGTATTTCTCAAGACTCTTTAAGCGCGAAGTAGGCCTCAGCCCTATTCAGTTTAAAAGGAATTTGATATTAAATTAGCCAATCGAACACAGTTTCAAATTTTTCCCATGCTTTCTGCCGAAGCATAAGTAAATGAACTATATTTGCGCCACATTGCACCCGTAGTTCAATGGATAGAATGTCAGATTCCGGTTCTGATGATATGAGTTCGAATCTCGTCGGGTGCACTATTAATCTTCACCGTCAGGCCTGCATAAAAGCCACTCCGGGTTACTGATAATCAAGTTAACTTTCAATTTCTGTGCTCAAACGGTTTCTAAGAAAGTAAATAGTTGTACCCGCTGTGAGTGCTACAAATAACCATTGATAATTTTCGAGCGGGGCAGGCATATTACCATTACATAAGGTTGGGTCGTTATAACTGTAACTCACATAAGTTCCCCTGGCTATGGGGGTTCCGCCCAATGTTGCTTCTATGGCACAATCATAAGATAACTCTATTAACTCATGCCGATGAAAATTTGAGGGGTATACATAATACTCGTTGATTTGCCCGCAAACGTAGTTCTCCCGGGTACCACTGTTACCAACAGTGTTAACATACACACCCGCCCCATTACTTTGATATATTTTAAACTGGCCCATTGCGGCACCGTAAGGGGTATCCGTACCCATGAAGGTGGTGTAAACTGCAGTGCCTATCAAACAACCGTTACCTGTAGTTTGAGCTATGGATTTTGATGAGAGCAAACAAACCAAACCAATAAGTAGAAGGTAGCGATGCATGATTTAACACTTAATTTTTATCAGAAAACAAATCCCGTTAATGCAAATCCTATCGATCCCACCATTTATTTTTTGTGATGTTATTCACTAAATAATCCGGTTAAATTGTTTGATTTAAAATTAAAGAATAGCATTAATCAAACTGTTGCTGAGGAGTGGTTGGTAAAAAAGTGTAAAAATGCACACCTGAGTGGGCAATATAATTAGGTGTTTGAACTTAAAATAGTGTGAAAAGTAACACATAACACCACAGTGGTGGAAACATCGTTCATTAAGAGAAGAACCTTGCAAAACGAAATTCCGTAATAATTTGAAGTTTCCGGTTAGTCCGGCGACAAATAACCCTGATTATTTTAAACGTAGGCTTGCTTGAAAATACTTAAGAAGCCGGTTAACATTTAGAAATGAAATTTATATCTAAACTTTACATCTTCAGCAACCTGCTTGAACAGGCTGACAATCACAAACAGCTTGAAGATTCGTTATTTCAAGGGTTTGGTGGATTTTGTCGCATCCAAAACCCTAAAGACGAAAATAGCGACGGGCAGCTCTTTATTTCAAAAGATGCAGATATTGAGGCCCGTCTTATTTTAAATATCATCTGGCGCGAAGCTATGGATAATTTTAACGAATACCCGGTACCTGGAAAAGAGGCTCAGGTTACCCATGTGTGGCCTTCTATTTGCCTAAACTAATTTGCAATTTATTCATTTTCCATTTGAGGCGTGTACTCACCGCGACGTGCAAGGTTGTTTAATCGCGCCCGGTTCACCAGTAGCTTTTGCGCCTCGGTTACATTAGCATCATCACCGGCCCATTTATCGAGCGCCGGTTGCTGTATTGCCCTCGAGAACGAAAACGTAAGTGCCCAGGGCATTACATTATCATACTGCACGTGCATAGCGTTTAATCGCTCGGTGGCTAACTCGGCATCCTGGCCGCCGGATAAAAAAGCGATGCCGGGTACCGCTGCAGGTACTGTTCTTAAAAAGCATTGTACGGTAGCATCTGCAATCTCTTTAGCACTGCTTTGGTTGGCGGCCTGTGATCCGGGTAAAACCATATTGGGTTTTAATATCATACCCTCAAACGCTACATGTTGTTCGTAAAGCGCATTGAATACGGCATGCAAAACTTCGGTAGTTACCTCAAGGCAGCGTTGCAATGAGTGGTCGCCATCCATCAAAACTTCGGGTTCTACTATAGGTACTATTCCCGCCTGTTGGCAAAGGGCTGCGTAGCGGGCAAGCGTAAACGCGTTAGCTTTTATAGAGGCGGCAGTTGGCGTATTTTCGGTGATATGAATAACCGCGCGCCATTTAGCAAACAACAAGCCTTTGCTGTGATAATCTTGTAGACGATCGCTAAGCCCGTCAAGACCTTCGGTAATTGTTTCGTTGGGAAAGCCATCAAGGCCAACCGTTCCTTCATCTACTTTTATACCGGGTACTATACCCTGTTCTTTTAACACATCGATAAACAAACGGCCATCATCGGTTTTCTGGTGAATGGTCTCATCAAATAAAATAGCTCCGCTGATATACTCGCCCAGGTCGGGCGCCGTAACGATCAACTCGCGGTATTTGCGTCTGTACTCCTCAGTAAGAGGTATACCCAGCGGCTCAAAACGTTTGTTAGCTGTAGGTATACTCTCGTCCATGGCCAACAGGCCTTTATCGGGTGCCATCAGTCGGCTTGCGGTGTTTTTCAGTTCGGCTAAGTTCATCTTTATTGGTTTTGCAACCTTAGAAAAACGAAGGTGATGCCCGCTTGTTTGCATGCTGATCAGCTTTCTCATCATTTCTTACATTTTTAAGACCTTTTGCTTTTAACTGTCTGTTTGACTATTATTGTAATATCCAATTAGTTAAAACCATTTACGATGAGAACCAAGATTATTCTGTCCCTTGCGCTGGCAGCGTGTAGCCTTGCTGCATCTGCTCAAAACAATAACAGCAACGCTGCCTACGTGCAAGCCAAAGCACCGCTTCGCCAAAACCCTTACATTGAGTTGCCTTTGGGCGCTATTAAACCCCAGGGCTGGATGCGCGAAATGCTGGTGCGCGCCAAAAATGGCGCAACGGGTAACCTTGATAAACTTTATCCATTAGTGATGGGTAAACGCAACGGCTGGCTTGGCGGCGACGGCGACCGCTGGGAACGCGGCCCTTACTGGGTAGACGGTTTACTGCCCTTGGCTTACATCCTGCAGGATAAAGAACTTATTGCCAAAGTAAAACCCTGGATAGAATGGAGCATCAAAACCCAACGACCTGACGGTTACTTCGGCCCCGCTACCGACCTTGGGCCTGAGCGCGGCATTCAGCGCGATAACGCACAGGACTGGTGGCCAAAAATGGTGATGTTGAAAGTGTTGCAGCAATATTACTCGGCCACGGGCGATAAACGCATCATTAAACTGATGACCAATTATTTTAAGTACCAGTTGAAGGAGTTACCCACTAAACCGCTTGACCACTGGACTTTTTGGGCACGCTACCGCGGCGGTGACAACCTGGCTATGGTGTACTGGCTGTATAACATTACCGGCGACAAATTCCTGCTGGATCTGGGTGAGTTGATCCACAAACAAACCTTTGATTATACCAATGCCTTCCTGAATACCGACCTGTTATCAACCGATTACAGTATCCACGGTGTTAACCTGGCCGAAGGTATGAAAGAACCCATTGTTTACTATCAGCATCACCCCGAGGCACGCTTTACCGATGCCATGACCAAAGCCTTTAAGGATCTGCGCAAGTTTGATGAATCGGTACCGGGATTGTTCGGGGGCGATGAATCATTGCACGGCAACAACCCAACTCAAGGCTCGGAACTTTGTACTGCAGTGGAGATGATGTACACGCTGGAGAACGGCCTCGCCATAAGCGGTGATGTAAGCTATGCGGATCATTTAGAGCGTATTGCCTTTAACGCACTGCCTACGCAAATAAACGAAGATTATACCACACACCAATACTTTCAGCAGGCCAACCAGGTGATGCTTACCCGCCAAACCCGCAACTTTGATGTTAACCACGATGGCACCGATCTTTGCTACGGTTTGCTTACCGGTTACCCTTGCTGCACATCGAACATGCACCAGGGATGGCCAAAGTTTGTGCAGAACCTTTGGTATGCCACACCCGATAAAGGCATAGCTGCCCTGGTGTACACCGCCAGCGAGGTAGACGCTTTTGTAGCCAACAATCAAAAAGTAAATATCAAGGAAGAAACAAACTATCCGTTTGATGAGAACATCAAATTCACGGTAAACTTTGCTAAGAAAGGTACATCGGCGGCGTTTCCTTTCCATCTGCGCGTACCAAAATGGTGTACTACAGCCAGCGTAAAAGTTAACGGTGCCGAAGTACAACAAGGCAAGGCAGGCGAGATCGTAAAACTGAACCGTACCTGGAAAAGCGGCGATGTGGTGGAATTGACCCTGCCGATGCACATCTTTAAAAATACATGGCATGAAAACTCTATGTCGGTAGAGCGCGGGCCGATTGTTTACGCATTGAAGATTGGCGAAGAAGAAAAACAAGTAACCAACACCAAAGACCCGCAGGAGTACGGGAACACCTATCTTGAAGTGCGCCCTACTACCCCATGGAATTACGGTTTGATCCGTACCGATGATGATAAACTGGCCGATGCCTATAAAGTGGAGAGCGTAAAACCTGCAGGCAACTTCCCATGGACGCAGGCTGCCGCACCTATCCAACTCAAAACTAAGGGCAGGCGGATACCTACATGGCAGTTATACAACGAAATGGCCGGCCCGCAACCCTATGGAAATATCTGGAACTTTGTAACCGATAAACAGGAAGAGGAGCTTACGCTTATACCTTACGGATGTACGCGCCTGAGGATCTCGTTATTCCCGGTGATAGACAAGCACTAAATGAGAAAGGCTCCCGCACATCCGGGAGCCTTTTTGCTTGCAATGCTAACTAAAATTATTTCTGCAAAGCAGGTCGCATGTGCGTACTGATGGCAATACGGTTCCAACCGTTGATGGCTATCACGGCCATTAAAACCTGGGCTACGTATTTTTCGCCAATACATCAACAGCAAAAGCGTAAGTAGCTTCAGATACGCCGCCTTTGCTTATCAGTGTTGCTTCTTCTACAAAAGCTAAAATAGCCTGCTCTTTCTCGTCAAAAAACGGGGTATCTCTCCAGGCGCTGATAGTGTAAAGGCGCTGCTCGGTCTCGCCCAGCTTACGGGCATCGCGGTTATGCATATCCAAACAATAGGCACAACCATTTATTTGTGATGCACGGATCTTGATCAGTTCTTTATGTATCGGTGTAAGTTCGGTATTGTTCACATAGGCCTCAAGCGCAGTCATCGCTTTATAAGCATCGGGCAGGGCGTGGAATACATTTACTCTTTTCATGGTTTTGTTTGTTTTGATTTATTAAATCAAAGTTGCGCACAAACAACCCCTCAAAAAATGAACTGAGATTAAGAAAATAAGCCTCCCAGCCCCCTGAAGGGGGAGCAATAGAAAAGAAATTAATAATGAACACTGAATTTTGAATGATGAATGTCGAAAAGAATTTACTTCATTATTCAAAATTCGACATTTGATGTTCATTATTATATTATTTGGGAACTGTTCAAATCCTACTCCCCCTTCAGGGGGCTGGGGGGCTCTTTTTTCGCTCTCACTCTACTCAAAAACTGCGGAGTAAAACCCAGGTATGATGCCAGCATGTATTGGGGTACGCGTTGTACAAACCCTGGAAACAGACTGATAAAATAGCGGTAGCGTTCTTCGTCGGTTTGGTTAAACAGGAAACCTATGCGGCGCTGCGAGGCCACAAAAGCACGCTGCATCATCAGCCGGAAATAAGTCTGCAAGGCAGGAATCTCTGTCAGCAGCCTGTCCTTATCTTTTGCGGGTAGCAACAACACTTCAGTAGGCTCTATGGTTTGGATATAGGTAGTGGATGGTACGTTGTTTACCAGGCTATCATGGTCGGCCATCCACCAGTTTTCTAAGGCAAACTGCACTATCTGTTCGTTCAGTTTGGCGTTTACATAGTATTGGCGCAGCAAGCCGCTAAGTACAAAGTATTCTCCTTTGCAATGCTTGCCCGGCTCCAGTATGATCTCTTTCTTTTTAAAATTCAGCAACTGCAGGCTATCACAAAGCAAAACTTCCTCACCGGGTGTCAGCTTTACGTGGCGGTTAATATGGGCAATTAGCTGCGGATACATCGCCTATGGCAATTTAAACTGAAAACGAAAGTCGATATCCGTACCAGATTGAGTTTGATCGGTAATTGCTTCGCCATCAACTTTTACAATAGTATGGATGCCACCCTCGGGTTTGGTTTTCGGGAGTTTAACATCGATATTAAACTTTATGGCCTTGCCCGATATAATGGTGTAGGTTTTATGAAACTTGCCGGTATAATCCTCTTCAAAGTATTGTACGTTCTTTTCGCCTATATAGTACATTTTAGCTTTTGTGCCCGCAGGTATCTCTGTGATGTACTCAACCTGGTAAGTATCTTTTTTGGCGATCTTCAATTCGCCGCGGTTCATGTTGTAGATGGTTTTGTGGCAGCCGGATGCAAGAATTGTGATAACAATTAGGTAAAGGAGTTTTTTCATATCGCTAATATAAAATAAAAACTCCATGTTGATTTTGATTAGCATTGGCTTTTATCAACGATGTCATATTGAGGAAGCCCCTCTAAATCTCCCCCGAAAGGGGAGACTTTAAAACAAAGTATTAAAAGCCCCTCTCCTTCGGAGAGGGGTTGGGGAGAGGCTTCTCTACTTCAGCGCATCCGCAGCATAAGCGCGGCATTTTTTCACTTCGGCAACGGCATCAGAACCGGCCGGGATATTGTATTCCAACTCAATAGTAGCCGGGAATTTGTATTTATTCTTCTTCATCAGCTGTAATACCTCTTTTATTGGTGTATCACCTTCGCCCCATGGCGCATTAGGGCCATCATGAAATTTACGGTCTTTGATGTGCATGCTGGTAATACGGTCGTGATATTTCTCGATGAATGGTACCGGGCTGCTGCTGGTACCTGATGCATAGTGACCGATATCCAAATTAATGCCGTTGTATTTAGATTGGCTTAACGCAGTATCCCACAATGTTGGCGTAGCCTGTGTATGGGCGTGGTAGCCTACCATCATTTTATGTTTGGTAGCCAGATCGCCAAGGCGTTTGGTTTGGGCCTCATCAGGCAGCTCAACAGTAACATGGCTGCAACCAAGAACCTTACCCGCATTAAAGGCATACTCAATCTCCGCATCGGTATTTTTAGCGCCAAGGGCGTTTGGCTTCCAGGCGTAAATACTCACACCTGCATCATTGTACATTTTGCGCAGTTCTTTAAACTTATCCATCGGTGCGGATGCACGCCATGCGGCCAGTTTTGGCGCAAAGTCCTGCCAGCTTTCTGATGAGTCGCGTTTTGGTGCACCGGCATAGGCTTCGGCGGCATCACCCATTAGTTCAATGGCGTTGATATTACAATCAATACAGTATTTAAGCAGATCTTCGGCAGTGCCCGGCATACTGCGGAACGAGTAAGTGATTACTCCTATTTGTACCCCGTTGATCACCGAGTTTGGTTTGGCCCATGCCTTAGAAAATAAGGTTGCTGCTTTGCCCGCTTTTGAAGCTAACAATAAACCACCTGCGGCAAAAGCACCGGTGGCAATAAAGCGGCGCCTGCTTAAATGTTGTTTTTCCATGAAATATATTTTGATGTTAATAATCTGGTTTACCCAAAGTTATCAAAATAAAGCAAGCACCAAAACGTGTATTAAAACTGTTACCTGGCATGCGCCTGCGGCAGCAAGATCTCAAAACTGGCGCCGTTACCAGCTTCTGAATAGATGCGCATACTGCCTTTTAATGATTCTACAAGGTGCTTTACCAATGCCAAACCGAAACCGTAACCCTGCTCGCCGCCGGTACCATCTGTTGATTTGGCTTTACCGCTCAATATCTTGCTGATAGCTTCTTCGCTAAGGCCTACACCCGTATCTGTAACATTTACTTGCAGCATATTTTCGGTTGTCCCCGGTTTAAGGCTCAGATCAACCGTGATCTTACCGTGCGGCGGGGTAAACTTCATCGCGTTTGATACCAGATTGCCAATTATCTGCAACAACTTATTACGTGAGAACGGTATAGTTGCCGAATCGATAGAAGTATTAATGACAAAATTGATACCCTTTGTACGCGCCTGCGGGGTATACAATTGCTCCAGCTTTTCTTTTAAAACCAGCAGGTTAAACTCGTCGCTTTTTAATTCGCGTTTTGGGGCTTCGATGGTAAGTATTTCGTCGGCCAGTTCCAGTAACGAGCGGCCACTACGTTGTATCAGGTTAATAAATTCCAGCACCTCATCCAATTGATTCTCGTGCCCTTGTTCGCTTATCACCTGCGCCAGGCCAATTATCCCACCCAACGGACCGCGGATATCATGCGCAACTTTCTTCTTGGTGTCGTTAGCTTCCTGCAATTTGTTTTTTAACCCGTTAATGATCTTGTGGGCGCGTAAACGGTTCACTATCTCGTTAGCGATGATCTTTAGCAACTCTACTTTCTCAGGCGATAGGGTCTTAACATCCTGATCTAACACACACAGGGCACCTATATTAACGCCTTCTTGGGTTTTTAACGGAACACCAAAATAATATTTAACGTTTGGGGATCCGGTTACATAATCACGCTCTTTAAAACGGTCATCCACCGTCAGGTCATTTACTTCAAAAGGATTATCACCTAAGATGGTATATTGGCATATCGATTCCTCGCGAGGCATTTGCTCAACATTTAAGCCATGATTGGTTATGCTCCATTGTGTAAAAGAATCGATCAGATTTACCAACGAAATATTGGTGCCTGCAACTTTAGCTGCAAGTTTTGCCAAGTCTTTAAAACTATCCTGAAAGCTGGAGTAATCGAGGTCGTAATCGGAAAGTTCCAAAACCCTTTCCATTTCGTTATGTGGTATCGGCTGATGTTGCATTTTATACTTTTACTACGCTAATTTCTACTATTGATCGATATTTCAAAACATCTGACCAATAAAAACATCGCATTTCAGCGGAAAGTTTATAAGTTACTATAACTAAAGGTTGTACAATATTAATACCAAGAGCACAAGCATCCTGTTATTCTACAACAAAAAAGCCCCTTGTAGGGGCTTTACACTATCCAATATAACACATCCTGATCAACCTTAATACTAATTATTCGGTAACAATAACCTTTGCATTCACCATGTTTGAATGGAAAGTACAGTGATAAGTAAAAGTGCCCGCCGCAGCAAAAGATTTACTGTAAGTTGCACCTGTTGCAAGGCTGCCACTGTCAAAGGCGCCAGCATCGTCTGTAGCAGTATGCGGAGCCGAATCACCGTTTGTCCAGGTAACACTTTCCCCTTTTTTAATGGTAATGCTCATCGGAGAAAATGCGAAGTTTTTTATACTTACTGCGTTTGCGCCACCAGCAGCAGGAGGCGGGGTGGTTGGTGCGGGGTCGCTTTTAGATTTTGAACATGCGGCAATAGCAATAACAATTACGGCAAACATCATGGTGATGCCTAAAATGTATTTTTTCATATCAAATGTATTTGGTGTTGTTTTGATATGATTACGCTGGTATAGTTGGCTATGGTTGCCTGGGGGTGAAAAAATATTTGACTCACCCCCTGTCCCTCTCTGCTTAGCAAAAAGGGAGTTTGATTTCCAACCTCTGCTTTATATTAAAATAACTACCTGTTAATACTGATGCTTTTTTTTAACTTTGCCCTCCTTTAATTTATACAGTGACCACGAAACAGAAAAGGACAATTAAAGAAGCATGGGTATCTGCGCTGCAATCGCCAAAAAAGCGCGATAAATTGCTGATAGGCTCATTTATAGTAGCTATAATGCTACTGGGCATGCCTTTCTTTTTCAACTATATCCAAAACAGACAAGGCCCTGTATTACATGATTGGGTACTTGAACATATCCCGCCACATGATGTTTCTATCGCAATTTTTACGCTGATATGGGGCATGGGCCTACTCATCCTGATAAGGGCAATGTACAATCCGGTTATTTATATCAACTATGTATGGTCGTTGATATTTATAAACCTGACACGGATGCTTACGATACTTTTTATTTCTTTAGATCCGCCTAAAGGGCTCATCCACCTGGTAGACCCGATCACCGGTTTGTTCTATGGCAATACTATCATCACCCGCGACCTCTTCTTCTCGGGGCATACCTCTACCCTTGTACTTATATTTTTGTGTTTAGAAAAACGCAACGATAAGATACTGGCTTTTATTTCGGCAGCCATTGTGATGGTTTTGTTGCTGGTGCAGCATATTCATTATACTATTGATGTAATAGTTGCTCCATTTGCGGTTTACATTATTTACAGATTGGTTCGTCGTGTGTTTAAGATCGACCGCTTGACCAATTACGAAGATTAAGCTGCTTCTGATTATTTCATATTAAACTTGTGTAAATAGCCAATACCTGTAATTTTGGTTTTATACCAATTACACCTCTTATGACTACAAGTAACCCACGCAGAAATTTTCTTAAAACTGCCGCCATTGCAACTGTTGCCGCTACCGCGGCACCCGCTGCCAAAGGTTTTACCATACTACATAAAGACAAACCAGCCGATGAGCAGCTTATAGGCCACAATGGCTTTACTTATAAGGTTGATAAAGGCTGGGCAAAGATAAGTGTGAACAATACCCCCTTGGCCAACTGCCACGAGATGGTACAGGATAGCAAAGGCCGCCTGATAATGCTTGGCGACCATACGCATAACAATGTGCTCATCTTTGATAAGTCGGGCAAGTTGTTGGATTACTGGGGTACATCGCTACCTGGGGGGCATGGCCTTACCATAAGCAAAGAGGGCGGCGAAGATTTCCTGTTACTAACTGATTGCGGCTGGGCTTTAGACCGCACCGGTAACACCTACGGACAAGCCGGACAGGTGTTAAAAACCACAACCGATGGTAAGCTGATATTTGCCATAGGCCACCCACGCACTATTGGTATTTATAAAGATGACGAGCCTTTTAAACCTACCGAAACCGCGATTGCCCCTAACGGTGATATTTATGTGGCCGATGGTTATGGATCTGATTATATTATTCAATACGATGCTAAAGGGAAATACGTTCGCCATTTTGGAGGGCACCATAATACCAACCCGGATCATAACCTGCGCAATGCCCACGGCATAACCGTTGATACCCGGGATAAGAATAACCCAACCTTGATCTGCACCTCGCGCGAAGAAAATTGCTTTAAGATCTTCACCATGGATGGCAAATTCATCAAGAGGATAGATATGCCGGGTATGTATGTTTGCAGAGCTGTAATTAATGATAATAACATCTACGCCGGTGTGTGCTGGTCAAAAAATGCTGAAGGGAAGCAGTTTGATGGCTCAGGTTTCGTTACCATTCTGGATAAGGATGCCAAGGTGATCTCTAACCCTGGTGGCATGGCGCCGGTTTACAAGAACGGTGTACTCCAACAAACGCTGCAAGCTAAAAATGCCACCTTTATGCATGGGCATGATGTATGTATTGATGAGGATAAAAGCATCTACGTTTGCCAGTGGAACGCCAATCACACCGCGCCGGTGAAGCTGACAAGAGTGTAGTGGCGAATTATAACTTCTTTAATATAAAATTATGTCATTGCGAGCGTAGCGTGGCAATCTCATAGGCAGATCGAACTTAACTGTCTTATGAGATTGCCACGTCGCTGTCGCTCCTCGCAATGACATATTTTATATATTCCTGCGGCAATGAGCAAACTAATGTTAATTCTTAGC
>JAESTD010000335.1 GCA_016763755.1 Mucilaginibacter sp. | reverse complement strand
ATAACGTTCTTTATTTTATAAACTGCAGTAACAACGGTATCTGCCGGGGTGAACGAACAAAAAAGGATATAGAAACATAAAACGCCGATACTGCCGACCAGCCTTAAGTATTTTTGCTGCATTTAATTAATCAGAGGACACAAATTTATCAACCACACTATCTAAGTGCAAACGCAAATAATTGTTTGCTATTGTTTGATTTGACGATAATACGAAGCAATGGATTAACAGGTTTTAAATTTTGCAATACTGTTGCAAATTAATTAGCTATAACCTGGCTCTTTTTACTGCACTTAGGGCATAAGCCCGATGCATAAAGGGTAAAGCTTTCGGCTTTAAAGCCATCAGGCAGGTTTAAGCGTGGCATATGCAGATCATCAAGGCAGTACACATTTTTGCAGTTGGTGCAGTTAAAATGCAGGTGCTCATCGTGGTGGTGGTTTTCACCGCAGTCAGCATGGCAAACCGCGTAATTAGCAGTTCCGTTAAGGTCAAAAACTTTATGGATGATACCTTTCTCCTCAAATACATTAAGGATACGGTACAGGGTAACGCGGTCTATATCATTCATTACGCTTTCCAGATCTGGCTGTGAGGTAGCTGTATTTTTTGAATACATCATAGAAAGCACACGAAGCCGGGCACCGGTCTTTTTAAGATGGTGCTTATCCAGCAGTTCCTCGAAACGAAAATTCTTTGTCTGTGCCATTTAAATCCAAATTTAAGCAAAATTCAGTTAAGCAGCTTGTTTATTATCGTGTTTGTGAGCGTGTTTAATGTGCAGGAAACTGTCGCCGGCATCACAAGAGCCGGCCAACTTGTAATTGATAAAATGTGCTGCGGCTATGGTAAGGCCTCCAAGCGGGGCTACAATGGCCTCAACCCAATTGTGCAAAAACAGGTGGCCGCTAATTATCAGCGCAAAACCAAAAAACAGCATTATCAAAGGCAATATCTTATGATGGTCTTTATACGCCCCACCTATTGATAATACTCCTATTACCAACGCAAAAAGGATCATCCCCCAATCTAACCATGGGTTGGCCAAAAATTCGAGGCCTAAAAGTGGCAAACTGGTAAAAAATACCGGCACAGCGGCACAATGTATAGCACAAAGTGTAGATGCTGTCATACCAATATTGTCAAGCTTAAAGGCTTTGCGGAGTGATAACATGCAACAAAGATAAACATAAATGCAACATCATTACATTTAGATTTGTTTGAGTTTTGTCAAACGAATGGATTCACCCCCACCCGCTTATCTGCTCCGCAAAGAGGGGAGCTTTCTCTCCTCACCCTCTTTTCGCGCAGCGAAGAGAGAGTCGCGCACGAAGTGCCGCGGGGTGAGTAAAAAATCATCTTAATCTTAAAATCAATAAAATCAGCGGTCAGCTTTTCGTACATTTAGCTGCCAATTAACTATTATGAAGACATTTTTTCTGCTAATGATGCTGTTGCCAGCTTTTTGTTATGCACAGCAAAGCCCAACTAATCAAAACTTGTTTGATACCATTCCTTTCATCCCCGATCATACCGTAACACGGTTAAAAATATTTGCAACGCAACCGGTAAAGCATGTTAACACCATTTTCTTTGGCGATAGTATCACCGAGATGGGTAACTGGGGCAGTTTGCTGGGCGATACCACCGTGCTTAATCGCGGTATTGGCGGCGATATTACTTACGGTGCATTAAAACGCGTAGATGATATCATCGCCCGCCAACCTAAAAAGCTGTTTATCCTGCTTGGGATAAACGATATCGGTAAGGATATTCCCGATTCTGTTATTGCTTATAATTACTTCAAGATCATCAAACAAGTGCATACCAAAAGCCCGCAAACCAATATTTATGTACAAAGCGTTTTGCCGGTTGATGCTACACACGCACATTTCCCGCAGCATTATGACAAAGGCCAGCATGTACCGGTGGTGAATAGTTTACTGAAGGCCAAAGTAAAAGAACTCAATTTTATCTGGGTGGATATTGCGCCACTGTTTACCGACAAACGCGGCTTGCTGGACAGCCGCTACACCCTCGAAGGTCTGCACCTTAACCAGGATGCTTACAAAATATGGGTAGCATACCTTAAAAAAATGAATTATCTATAAACACCTATTTATGAACAGAACTAAAGTGGCCATTATTGGCGCAGGTTTTATATCAGACATCCACCTCGAATCGTACCACCGCTTTGTGCCTGAGGCTGAGGTTGTGGCCGTTTACGCCCGTAATATCGATAAGGCAAAAGTATTTGCCGAAAAATATCATATCGCTACCTGGTTTAACGATGTTGATAAGCTATTAGCCGAAACCGATGCTGAAGTAATTGACATTTGTGTACCCAATTACCTGCACGCCAAGGTTTGTATCAAAGCCGCAAAAGCCAAAAAGCACATCATTATTGAAAAACCGCTGGCCGTTACAATCGAGGAAGCTGATGAGATGATCGCTGTTTGTAAAGCCAACAACGTTAAATTGATGTACGCCGAGGAGCTTTGCTTCGCGCCAAAATACGAACGCGCCCGCAGCCTGGTTACCGAGGGTGCAGTTGGCGAGGTGTATATGCTTAAACAAGCTGAAAAACATTCAGGCCCGCATACGGATTGGTTCTATGATATAAACCTGGCCGGTGGCGGCGTGCTGATGGATATGGGTTGTCACGCACTGGGCTGGTTCCGCTGGGTATTGAACCACGCCAAGGTGAAAGATGTTTACGCCACCATGAGCACCGTTCTGCATAAAGAGCGGACCAAAGGTGAGGATAATGCCGTGGTAATTGTAGAGTTTGAGAACGGCGTTACATGCATTGCCGAAAGCAGCTGGGCAAAACACGGTGGCATGGACGACCGTTGTGAGATCTACGGCACAGGCGGCGTGGTCTACGCCGATCTGTTTATGGGTAACTCGGCCCTCACCTATAGCAAAGAAGGTTATGGCTACGCGATGGAAAAAGTAGACAGCTCTGCCGGATGGACTTTCACCATTTTTGAGGAAGCTTTTAATCAGGGTTATCCGCAGGAACTGAAACACTTTATTGAGTGCGTGCGCGAGGATAAAATGCCGATAGTTACCGGCGAGGATGGCCGTGTGGTTTTGGAGATCATTTATGCAGCTTATGCTTCAGCGGGTCTGGGTAAAAAAGTAGCGCTGCCTTTCACGCCAAAAGTTGAAAAACCTGTAGACCTTTGGTTAAACCCAAAACAAGACTAAACCCATGGAAGTAAAAGTATATAGCAATTACGACGAAATGTCAAAAGCGGCGGCTGAACTGGTTGCCCGTCAGTTAGCAGAAAAGCCCAATTCGGTCTTGGTGTTTCCTTCGGGCGATTCACCAACCGGCACCCTCAATTATTTGGTTGCTTGGGCAAACGATGGACGTATCGATCTAACGAATGCCTTTATCATCGGACTGGATGAATGGGTTGGCATGGACGAGAACGATAAAGGCAGCTGCAAATACTATCTCAAAAATACCTTCTTTGATAAGTTGAATACTAAGCTTACCAACGTTACCTTGTTCAACGCCAAAGCAAATGATCTGGAAGCAGAATGCGAGCGCATGAACAGCTTCATCGCCTCTAAAGGCGGCCTGGATATCATGATGGTTGGCATCGGCATGAATGGACACCTGGGTTTAAATGAGCCGGGGACGCCGTTTGATCTCTACGCCCATTTATCAGAACTCGATCCGGTGACAGTTGAAGTCGGCCAAAAATATTTTGATACCGCTACGCCACTTACCGGTGGTATCACGCTTGGATTACAACACCTGGCCGAAGCGGGAAAGGCAGTGTTGATCGCATCCGGTGCTAAAAAAGCGGAGATCATCGCCGAAAGTCTGCAAGGCGAAGTAAGTACCGCTGTACCGGCATCCATCCTGCAAACACTGGATAATGCTTTGGTTTTGTTGGATGAAGATGGAGCTTCGAGCCTAAAGAAATAAAACGCCCGTCATTGCGAGGAACGAAGCAATCTATCTGCCATATAAATCAACTCGGTTAGATTCTTCGCTACGCTCAGAATGACAAATTTTTATTGTTGTCTTTTTTTTCCTGTCAGCAAAAAAGCTTCGGGCGAAAGCGGGCAGAACTATGGTGGCCTGTGCGCCGGCAAGGGCATAGCAATACTTGCTGAAGCGGCGGCTTTGCGGGAACGAAGTGGCGGCAAGCTTTTGCGGCCGTGGTTCTGCATGATTTGCAGGGTAAAGGCCTGTGCGGCGAAGAAGCCTCTTTGCTGACTTGAATTTTTGCTTCTTTTGTTTCAAGACAAAAGAAGTAGCTCTTTGCTGGCGCACGCGTGCCGCGTGTGCCTTTGTTAAATAAGCCCTTCATCATGTGAGGTGTTGAAATAAATTCAGCATTACGTGTTAAATTAATGGTTATAAATCGCATCTTTAATTACCAATTACAAACTGAACATGCTTACTGATATGCCTGAAAATAATGCAGCAGCTTCTGCTGCGCAAACTTTCGATGCAATAGTTATAGGATCCGGGATAAGTGGTGGATGGGCTGCAAAAGAGCTTTGCGAAAAGGGCCTTAAAACGCTGGTTTTGGAACGTGGCCGTGATGTAAAACATTTAAAGGACTATCCTACCGCCACCAAAGCGCCATGGGAATTTCCGTATCGCGGGCGCATCAGTCTGAAGCAACAGAAAGAGAACCCGCTCATCAGCAAAGCCGCGGGTTACGGCGATGATTGCGACCATTTCTTTGTAAAAGATGCTGATCATCCTTACGTTCAGGAAAAACCTTTCGACTGGATACGCGGGTATCAGGTTGGTGGTAAATCGCTTACCTGGGGCCGTGCCACCCAACGCTGGAGCGAGTTTGAATTTACCGCCCCGCATCGTTATGGGTATGGTATAGAGTGGCCTATCGGTTACAAGGATGTGGACCCGTGGTATTCGCACGTAGAGAAATTTATCGGTATCTGCGGCAGCAAAGACGGCTTAGAAGCTATGCCCGATGGCGAGTTTCTACCGCCGTTTGAGATGAGTGCGCCGCTTAAATTTATGCGCGATAACATTAAGCAAAACTTTGGCAGGCATTTGGTGCATGCGCGTTGGGCGCATCTCACCGAGCCAAAGCAGATCCACTTGGATCAGGGCCGTGGTAAGTGCCAGGCGCGTAATATGTGTATGCGGGGTTGCCCCTTTGGTGGGTATTTCAGTTCGGTGAGTTCTACTTTGCCATGGGCAGAGAAGACGGGAAATCTCACTATCCGTCCGCATTCGGTAGTTCATTCTATTATCTATGATGAGCAAACCGGCAAGGCATCGGGCGTGCGGGTGATAGATGCGCAGAGCAAAGAAACTATCGATTTCCATGCAAAGGTGATCTTCATGAATGCTTCGGCATTAAACACCAACCTCATCCTGCTAAATTCCAAATCAAAACGTTTTCCTAACGGCTTGGGTAACGATAATGGTTTGTTAGGTAAATACATTGCCTTCCATAATTATCGTGCTTCAGTTGGCGGTACGCTGGATGGCTACGAGGATAAATACTACTTTGGCCGCAACCCTACTGATCTGATCCTGGTGAATTACAAAAACCTGCATAAACGCGAAACAGATTATTTTGGCGGATACACCACTTTCTTGAATGCATATCGCTCACAACATCCCGAAGATACTGCCGAGGGGCAGGTTGGTGCAGCATACAAAGATGGGCTGTCAGAACCCGGGGGCTGGCATGTGTTTGCATACTTGCAAGGCGAAACCGTTCCGGTTGAGGAAAACCATGTACGCCTAAGCGATACGGAAAAAGACCAATGGGGTATCCCATTATTGGTTACTTCAGTCGCCTATCATCCAAACGATGATAAAATGACCGATGATTTTCTGAAAGAGACTGCCGCCATGTTTGAGAAAGCAGGTGTAAAAAACATTGAAACCAATAACAACAAACAAGCTCCGGGCCTGGACATCCACGAAATGGGAGGTGTACGCATGGGTAATGACCCTAAAACATCGCTGTTGAATGAGTGGAACCAGTTGCACCTTTGCCAAAACGTTTTTGTTACCGATGGTGCATGCATGACCAGTACCGGTAATCAAAGTCCATCGATATTGTATATGGCTTTAACTGCAAGGGCTGCTAACTATGCAGCTGAACAAGTGAAGAGTGGAAAGTTATGAGCCATAACTCTCGCCCAGAAAATTACGTCATTGCGAGGTACGAAGCAATCTCTTCAAGCAAATCACTTATGCAAGGTGTATAAGTGTCCTAAAGAGATTGCTTCGTACCTCGCAATGACGGGTT
>JAESTD010000334.1 GCA_016763755.1 Mucilaginibacter sp. | reverse complement strand
GGTAAGAACATCGTATCGGCAATAAAGGGTATTGTGCCTGATGAAAACAAGATCATAGGAGAATTCCTGAACGAGACCTACGGTGTTCCATTTGAGAAGATCCTGGTAATAAGCGGCCCCTGCCACGCAGAAGAAGTGGCGTTGGAGAAGCTATCATACTTAACCATCGCCTGTCAGGATACCGAACTTGCTGCTGTATTTGCCGGTATGCTAAGCACCCGCTACATCAAAACTGTAGTATCTGATGATATTTATGGTACCGAGTACGGTGCTGTACTGAAGAACGTCTATGCCATGGCCAGCGGTATTTGCCATGGAGTAGGATATGGCGATAACTTCCAATCGGTATTGATATCAAATGCCATACGCGAGTTGGAGCGTTTTGTAGATGTGGTACACCCAATTGACCGCGACATCAAAGAATCGGCTTACCTGGGCGACCTTTTAGTTACTGCTTATTCGCAGTTTAGCCGCAACCGCACCTTCGGCAATATGATAGGCAAGGGGTATACGGTTAAATCGGCCCAACTGGAAATGAATATGATTGCCGAAGGGTATTATGCAGTAAATTGCCTACACGAAGTGAATAAGCAATACAAGGTTGAAATGCCTATTTGCGAGGCTGTTTACGCTATTTTATACAAGAAAAGCCCGCCTGCTGTTGAAATGCAAAAACTGGCAGAGAAATTGAGTTAACATTCGTGTTAATTTAATCACAACATCTACCATGAAAAAGTTATTTAAAACAGCCCTTTTTGCTGCTTTGCTTTTCGCAGCATCATCGGTTATGGCACAAACACATAAGGATACAACGCTACCTCAAAAGGCCGGTACCGCTGCCAAAAAAGGTTGGAAAGCTACCAAGAAAGCAGGCAGCGCTGTAGGCAATAAAACAGCAGAGCTTGCATCAAAAGGTGCATCGGCAGTATCTGATAAAAAATATGATGAAAAGGTAGGCCCACAAGGACAAACCATATACATCGACAAAAATTCGGCGTACTATTACGTAAACAAAAAAGGCCATCACATTTATGTGCCAAAGGCCAAGCTGGTTGATAAACCCGCCAGCAAGTAACTATATGAAAGCATCCGTTGACTAACGGGTGCTTTTTTTATATCTTTATCCTATTGAAAACTATCGCACCCGTATTTGTATGCTTTGCCTGCGCAATTCTATTGGGCATGAGCGCTTGTAATACCAATAAATCTGACAAAAGATTACAGGGCACCTGGAAATCGAAAGACGGTTCAATCACGCTTAAAATAACTGATAAGCAGTTTACAATGGAAGAGGGGGTTTCTCCTATCCCCGAGGATTATTTTATGAAGGCCGATACAATTTTTACCTCTTTTGAAGGTAACCAGCCTTACACCAAATTTGTAATAAAGAAGCTGGATGATCATAATCTGAGCCTGATCATGCCCGATGATTCTGTAGCAGTAGATTTTACCAAATAAAGCAAAAGCCTTCCGTTGGTGCGAAAGGCTTTGCAAAAACAAAACTAAAACATTTGCCATACGGTAGTTAAACCGTAGGCAAATTAAAAACTAAACTAAAATCTTTTGCGGCGCTCCGGGCGATCTTCGCGGCGTTTACCACTAAAATCACGGAAACCACCACCGCCGCTGTTACCACCGCCGGCATAGCTTTTCTCGCGGCGTTCGCCACCTTCGCGCCTGTCGCCACGGTAACCGCCTTCGCGTTTCTGGTAACCACCTTCACGGCGGCCACCACCGCCACCACGGTTGCTGCTGCTAACACCTTCGCCAGAGATCTCGATACGTACCGGACGGCCTTTAAAGTCAACGCCTTTAAAGTTATTCATTACGTTATCTACATCGGCATTAACTACTTCAAAGAAAGAGTAAACACCTTTAACATCGATCTTGCCAACGTTACGGCCGGTTATCTTAGCGTTGTTGCAAATGTAACCCAGCAAGTCGCCGCGGTTAAACTCATCAACACTGCCTAAGTTAATAAACAGGCGTGTATATTCTGCACGCATGCCATCGCGGTTAAAGCGATCGCCCTGTGCGCCTTCTCTGCTGCGGAAATCATCGGCAGGTGCATTCAGGTCTGGTGCGTTTTGATAATATTCTAAGAAACGGTTAAACTCAAGCGAAGCAAAACGTTTGATAATATCTTCTTTGCTCAATTCAGCAAACTCATCCATAATACGCGGGATGTATTGCTCGATCTGCTCTTCGTTAACTTCTACGTTATGTACTTTGTGTAGAAGGGCAAAAAGTTGTTTCTCGCAAACATCAAAACCAGATGGAATCTCGGCCTTAATAAACTTTTTACCGATAACGCGCTCGATCTGACGGATCTTACCCAGCTCTTTGCTGTTAACGATCGAGATAGATACACCGCTTTTACCAGCACGTGCAGTACGGCCGCTACGGTGGGTATAGTTCTCAATTTCGTCTGGTAACGAGTAGTTGATAACGTGTGTTACATTGTTAACGTCGATACCACGTGCAGCAACGTCAGTAGCAATTAACAATTGCAGGCTGCGCTCGCGGTAGCGTTTCATTACTTTGTCGCGTTGTTGTTGCGATAGGTCGCCGTGCAAAGAGTCGGCATTGTAACCGTCTTTGATAAGGGCCTCGGCAATTTCCTGGGTCTCAATTTTGGTACGACAAAATACGATACCAAAGATCTCAGGGTTGTTGTCAACAATGCGTTTAAAGGCTGCGTATTTATCGCGTGCACGTACTACATAGTACTCGTGTTCGATATTTGCATTACCTGTGTTTTTAGTACCCATGGTTAACTCAAAAGGGTTATCCATGTATTTTTTGGCAATTCTTCTTACCTCTGCAGGCATAGTGGCCGAAAACAGCCAGGTCTTTTTCTCGTCGGGAGTGGTTGATAAAATACTGTCAATATCTTCCTGGAAGCCCATGTTGAGCATCTCATCTGCCTCGTCTAATACAACGTATTTGATATGCGAAAAGTCGATCGCATTACGGTTGATGATGTCAAGCATACGGCCTGGTGTAGCCACAACAATCTGTACGCCACGACGGATCTGACGTAGCTGATCGCTGATGCTTGCACCGCCATAAACGGCAACAACATGTACGTTGTTCATTTTTTTGGCGTAGTTGGTTATGTCTTTCGCGATCTGTAAACAAAGTTCGCGAGTTGGGCATAAAACAAGAGCCTGCGGATGATTTTCTTCGAAATCTAATAGTTCTAATAACGGCAGTCCAAAGGCAGCTGTTTTACCGGTCCCGGTTTGGGCTAATCCGACAAAATCGTTGCTGCCTGTTAACAATACCGGGATTGACTGTTCCTGGATTGGAGTAGGATTTTCAAATCCTAATTCAGAGATGGCATTAACAATATCATGACGGATTCCCAGTTCAATAAATGGGTTGTTCATGAATTAAAATAACGAATCTGGCAACATCGCCAAATCGGGTGCAAAGGTACATTTATTTATTTGCAATTCAAATATTGATTGCTAATAAAGGAATGATGACTTTGGGATTGCAAATTAAGGGTGTAAAAAACAGAAAATCAGGGAGATAAAATGGATTCAAAAAGAGGATGGGTGCAGGTTGATGTTTCTCCACATCGTATCTAAAAGCATATCAATGCCCGATGACTTCTTCCCCTAAGGAAAGAATCGCTCAAGACTCACTCTAAAAATATCCGAAGAATTATATAACCTCAAGGTTGTGCCCTGTCATATACAGGATAATGATAACACCACCAACTAAAATACGGTACCAGCCAAAAAGTTTAAAGCCACGTTTTTCTAAGAAAGTAATGAAAGTTTTAATAGCCAGTAAAGCCACTATAAAGGCGATGGCGTTACCAACGGCTAAAAGTTTGATCTCTTCCCCCGTAAATTTGTGGCCATCCTTGTAGAAATCATAAAGCTTTTTGCCTGTAGCAGCAAACATAGTAGGCACTGC
>JAESTD010000333.1 GCA_016763755.1 Mucilaginibacter sp. | reverse complement strand
TGCTACGAAGATTAAAGAACCTTATGTGTCACGGCAACCTAGCATTTACCCCTATGGTGCATCGCCGCACGAAAATGGGGCATCAGGCATGCCGTATCACATAAGGTTCTTTAATCTTCGTAGCAGTTCTGATGCACCGCGAAACGAATTTTGCAGGTGGAGAACGAGGAGACAATCGAGGCACTTTGTGCCTCGATTGGAACACCAAATGCGGCACATCCTTAAATTGGATGGTGATTACTGACGACGACTGGTGCATGCGCTTACCTGTGCGCAGGTAAAATGGCACACCCTGCCAGCGCCAGTTATCCACAAAGAACTTAATGGCGGCAAAAGTTTCGGTGTTTGATTGCGGGTCTACTTTTTGTTCTTCGCGATAGCCGGGAACTTCCTGGCCTTTCATCCATCCGCTTCCATACTGACCTCTAACGGCTGAATTTCGTACATCCTCGGGAGTAAATTTCCGCATCGATTTCAATACGTCAACCTTACGATCGCGAACTTCATCAGCGTTAAAACTTACCGGTGGCTCCATCGCAATGGTACAAAGCAGCTGCAGCAAGTGGTTTTGGATCATGTCGCGCATAGCACCCGAACCATCGTAGTAGTCGCCGCGTTCTTCAACACCCAATTGCTCAGTAACCGAGATCTGCACATGCTCAATATAATTACGGTTCCAAAGCGGCTCCATAATTGAGTTTGCAAAGCGGAAAGCCATGATGTTTTGTACGGTTTCTTTACCCAGGTAATGATCTATGCGGTAGATCTGGCACTCATCAAAAATACCTTTCAGTAATTCGTTCAAGTCTTTAGCCGACTCCAGGTCATGACCAAACGGTTTTTCAATAATGATACGCACCTTGTTCTTATCCTCGGCCAGTTTGGCTTTAGAGATATTTGATGCGATAATAGGGAAGAAGTTTGGTGCTACAGCCAGGTAAAATAATACGTTTGCTGTAGTTTTCCACTCCTTGTTATGTGCATCTATACGTTTGCCAAACTCTTTGTAGGTTTCGGCATTGGTAGCGTCTGATACCTGGTAATAAATATTTTTTGCAAACTCTGCCCATTTCTTGGCATCTGCTTTACCGCTGCGCGAGAATTGGTTAATATCATCGTGCAGATTTTCGCGGAACTGCTCGTCGGTCAGTTGCGTACGGCCGGTACCTATTATCGAAAATTGCGCAGGCATCCAACCATCTAAGAACAGGTTGTAAAGCGCAGGTGCAATTTTGCGGGCATTAAGGTCGCCGGTGCCGCCAAATATGATAAATATGGTAGGATCGGCTTTTGCGTTATTGTTGCTCATTGTTTTTGTTTTTTGGAGCGGGATATCGGAGCGGGTGCCGGATTTTCCCGCACTCGCACTAATCTCCGGCACTCTATTTTATTCTTTCACCGGTGCCCATTGGGTATGGAACGTGCCTTCTTTACCTATCAGCTCGTAAGTATGTGCGCCAAAATAGTCGCGCTGGGCTTGGGTAAGGTTTGATGGCATACGCTCGTTACGGAAGTTATCAAAGTACTCTAACGATGCAGCATAAGCAGGAATGGCTATGCCGGCATTAACTGCCGATGAAACCACCTTGCGGATGCCCGGAAGCGTACCTTTAACCAACTCGGCAACATAACTATCTAATAATAAATGTTCGAGGTTTTTATCCTTGCCGTAAGCGCCGTAAATGTTTTCCAGGAATTTAGAACGGATAATACATCCGCCTCTCCAGATCTTGGCTATCTCATCCAGTTTAAGATCGTATTTATACTCGGCAGATGCCAATGACAGCATGTGCATACCTTGCGAGTAGCTGATGATCATGGTGAAATAGAAAGCCTGCTCTAAAGCGGTCAATAGTTCATCAACGTTACCTTCGATAGTTTGATTTTCATCTTTGCTGTAGATGGCTGCGGCTTTTGTACGCAGGGACTTATATTTAGAAAGATCGCGCATTTCAACTGCACTATCTACCGTTGGGATAGGTGCCTGCAGATCCATAGCGCTTTGAGATGTCCATTTACCGGTACCTTTTGCACGGGCCTCATCTTTGATGTCATCTAATAGCAGGTGATCGGTTCCCGGGGCTTTGTAAGCGAAAATGTCCTTGGTGATATCTAAAAGGAATGATTGCAGGCGGCCGTTATTCCAATCGGTAAAAATTTTACCAATGGCATCACCATCCAATTTCAAACCTTTTTTCATCACCTCGTAAGTCTCTGCCAATAGCTGCATAATGCCGTACTCGATACCGTTGTGCACCATCTTAACAAAGTGACCAGATGCACCTGGGCCGATGTAAGTAACACATGGCTCACCATTTACTTTAGCGGCAATGGCTTCAAAAATCGGCTTCATTACGGCGTAGGCATCTTTGTCGCCACCCGGCATCATGCTTGGGCCGCGGCGTGCGCCTTCTTCTCCGCCGGATACACCCATACCAAAGAAGTGAAGGCCTTTAGCCTCTAATTCTTCAACACGGCGGTTGGTATCGGTAAAGTGCGAGTTACCGCCATCTATCAGGATGTCACCTTTATCAAGCAGCGGGGTAAGTTCTTCAATAACGCTGTCAACAGGTTTGCCTGCAGGTACCAGCATCATAATGGCGCGCGGGGTGCTCAGGCTCTGGATAAACTCTTTTACATCCAAAAAACCTTTGGCCTTGCGGTCGCCGGCTTCCTGGTTAAGTGAATCTACCTTTCCTTTGTCTTTATCATGACCCGCAACGGCAAAGCCATGGTCGGCCATGTTCAGCAGCAGGCTGCGTCCCATAACACCAAGGCCAATCATGCCAAAAGCGTATTTATCAGTTGTGCTCATTGTTGTTTGAGTTGATTTCTTTTTTTAGATCTTCCAATATTTTTTTGGTTGTTTCAAAACCAGTGTGCTGGTATGCCCTCATGCCCAGTTTGCCTGCAGCAAGCGCAAACATTTTCCTATCGTCAAAATAAACGCATTCTGATGGCTGGGCCATGGCAACACCCATTGCCAGTTTAAATATGGCAGGGTCGGGTTTGCGGATACCTACTTCGCACGATGATATAAAACCATCGAAAACTTCATGCAGCTTAAACTTCTTGATACGGTAATCGTTCAGTTCCTTGCCTTCGTTATTGATAGCCATGATCTTAAAGCCGGAATTTTTCTTCCACTTTTTAAGCCAGGCCAGCATATCGGGCAATTCTTTCGATTGCTCAAACATGAAGTTTTTAAAATCCTCGCGGGTAAACTCGCGGGGGTGATTAAAAACAACCGTATCCAGGTAGTCGTCGAGGTCTACACCTGCTGCTTCATACACGTTAAAGATAAACGTATGCAGTTCCTTTACCTCGCTGTAATCAAGGCCGAATTTTCGTGCGGCTTCCTCGCGCGACTCATGGCCCCATCCATTGGTAAGCAAAACTCCACCGATATCGAAAAAGAGGAACTTAACAGATGTTGCTTCCATCGAATTAAGCTTTATTTTTCTCGTCTTCGATAGCTTTTAAAAGTTTCTCGAAAGGCTTGTTGAATTTATCGATACCCTCGTCTTCCAATTTCTGGGTGATCTCGTCAAGGTTTATACCCGCCGCTTTCAAGCGCTGAAGCGTTTCAGTTGCTTGTTCTAAACCAAGCATCAATGTATCAGCAGCAATACCGTGATCGCGGAATGCTTCAATAGTTTCCAAAGGAACGGTATCAACAGTATCCGGGCCTATCAGAGCCTCAACGTATTTGGTATCTTTAAAAGCCGGGTTTTTGCTGCTGGTACTTGCCCAAAGTAAACGTTGTGGTTTAGCGCCTTTTGCTTCAAGCGCTTTCCAACGCTCGGTGCTGAATACGCGTTTGTAGATCTCATAAGCTTTTTTAGCTGATGCGATAGCCACTTCGCCTTTCAGGTCGCCAAGGCCTTTTTCGTCTAATAATGGGTCAACCATTACGTCGATACGGCTAAGGAAGAAACTTGCTACTGATGAGATGTGCTCAATATTGTGGCCTGCTGCCAAGTGGTCTTCTAAACCTGCAATGTAAGCCTCGGTCACTTCCTCGTAACGTTGTAGGCCGAATAACAAGGTAACATTGATGTTGATGCCATGTGCGATAGACTCGCGGATAGCTTTCAAACCTGGTTTTGTGCCGGGGATCTTGATCATCACGTTCTCACGGTCAACTTTCTCCCAAAGTTCAACTGCCTGTTTTGCAGTACCTTCAGCATCAAGCGCCAGGAACGGAGATACCTCTAAGCTTACGTAACCATCAGCACCTTTAACGGCACCGTTATACACGCCGCTGAAAAGATCGGCAGCTGCCTGGATATCTTTTACGGCTAATTCAAAAAACAATTCCTCGGTAGTTTTGGCCGTTTTTCCAAACTCTTTGATATCAGCATCATAATCTGAGCTGCTGGTTATCGCTTTCTCAAAAATAGCCGGGTTTGAGGTTACGCCTCTAACGCCATCCTCATCAATTAACTTTTGTAGTTTACCTGATGAAATGATCTCGCGGTCAATAAAATCAAGCCAGATGCTCTGACCAAACTCGTGGATTTGTTTTACTTTATTTGCCATGATAAATATATCTGTGTGGTTTTTAATTCTTTATTAGTATAACGTTTAGCACAGCCAAATGTGCTGATTAATGTGTATTGTTTTGTAATGCTAATCTCCTAATTACGTTATCATTGTGTAATTAATACACAATGAGTATTAGCCATTCAAAATTTCAAGCGGATATCCCTGAAACAGGCCGCTTTCGATAACCCCGGTTATCGATTTAATATCGCGCTCCAAACAGCTTTCAATCGTATCAAACTTACAATCCAATATCAGATTGTTGTTCTCGGTTATTACCGGGCCGTCCTTACCTTTTGCGGGGCGTAATGCAATATCAACAGCACCTAATTGCTGCAGTTGTTTTTCAACTGTTAATAATGCCTGCGGGAATACCTCAACCGGCACCGGGAACTTTGAGCCTAACTTATTTACCAGTTTAGATTCATCAACAATGATGTAATTCAACGGACTGCTGCTGATCAGCAGTTTCTCTTTGAACATGGCACCACCTCGGCCTTTTATAAGCCAATTGTTAGGGTCTACCTCATCGGCACCGTCAAAAAGCCAGTCGGGAGTGTGTTCAAAAAGAGTGGTAAGCGGGATGCCCAGTTTGGCGCAGAACATTGAAATTTCCAGCGAAGTGGGGATGGCTTTGATGTTTAACTGTTCGGTTTTTAACCGCTCGGCAATGGCAAGCAATGCCAGATAAACGGTAGAACCCGAGCCAACGCCAAGTACATCGCCATCCTTTACCTTTTGGGCAATTTGCTGCGCTACTTTTTGTTTGCCCTCAGGATTAATGATCTCTGACGACCATTGGAGCCGTTCAATTAAACTGTTTTTCATTTTAGATGTGAGATGTGAGATATGAGACGTGAGATAAGCCCTCAACGCCCAACATCACATCATCCTTATTCCTTAAAAAGATCTGAGATACAAGCTTGCCGAAGCTTTCTCATATCTCAAATCTAATATCTCATATCTTAGCCTAAAAGCGCTTTGGCTTTCGCTACAACATTATCAACCGTGAAGCCGAAATGTTTGTAAAGGTCATCAGCCGGTGCAGATTCACCAAAGGTGGTCATGCAAAGGGTATCACCTTCGTCGGTAGTGTATTTGTGCCAGCCTTGTGGTGAAGCCATTTCAACAGCTAAACGTTTTCTGTTTGCTTTTGGCAATACGCTTTCTTTGTAAGATGCATCCTGTGCCTCAAACAACTCCCATGAGGGCATGCTTACCACGCGGGTTGAGATACCTTCTGCTTCCAGTTTTTCTTGTGCTTGTAGTACCAATGCCACTTCAGAACCGGTTGCTAACAGGATAAGGTCAGCGCTGCCGCTTTCTTTTGAAACTACGTAAGCACCTTTTTCAAGGTCTGCTGCTTTACCGTATTTATCCTGATCAAGAATTGGCAATGCCTGGCGGGTGAATACCAATACAGTAGGGCCGCCTTTTTTCTCGATAGCTACTTTCCATGCGTAAGAGGTCTCGTTGGCATCAGCCGGGCGGATGACCGTTACGTTAGGGATAGCACGCAGTGATGCTAAATGCTCAATAGGCTGGTGGGTAGTACCATCTTCACCTAAGCCGATACTATCGTGCGTGTACACAAATATCGGGCTAATCTTCATAATGGCAGCCAAACGGATCGGCGGGCGCATGTAGTCTGCAAATTGCAGGAAGGTTGCACCAAATGGCAACAAGCCTTTTGTTAAAGCCATACCGTTCAACGCCGAACCCATTGCATGCTCGCGGATACCGAAGTGGAAGTTACGACCGGCACGGTTCTCTGAAGTAAATGAAGTTTCTTCTTTCAGGTTGGTTTCTGTAGAAGGCGCTAAGTCGGCAGCACCACCTAATAAGTTTGGTAATACTGCTGCAACAGCGTTTAATACTTTACCAGATGCCTGGCGGGTTGCCATTTTAGGGTCTGATCCTTTAAATACTGGTAGTTTATCAGCCCAGCCTTTTGGAAGATCGCCTTTGAAAGCGGTCTCAAATTCGGCAGCTAATTCAGGATATTTCTCTTTGTATTTAGCAAACAGCTCGTTCCATTTTTGCTCGGTTTTAACACCGCGCTCACCTTTTTCGTGATAATATTTCAATACCTCTGCAGGTACATCAAATGATTTTTCAGGATCAAAGCCAAAGAACTCTTTTACCAGTTTCACCTCATCAGCACCAAGTGGTGAACCGTGTGACCCTGCAGTACCCGATTTGTTAGGGCTACCGTAAGCGATCAACGAACGTACGCGGATCAAAGATGGTTTCTGTGTTTCAGATCTGGCGTTTATCAATGCAAGTTCTAAAGCATGGGTATCGTTAACATCAGCTATTTCCTGTACCTGCCATCCGTAAGCACGGAAACGGGCACTTACATCCTCGTTAAAGGCAATATCAGTGCTGCCTTCAATTGAGATGTGATTATCATCGTATAGGTAAATTAAGTTGCCCAACTGTAAGTGGCCTGCTAACGAAGCCGCCTCAGAAGTTACACCTTCCATCATATCGCCATCGCTCACAATTGAGTAAACGTTGTAGTTGAAAAGATCAAAACCTGGTTTGTTGTAACGTGCTGCAAGGTGTTTTTGCGCGATTGCAAAACCAACACCGTTTGCAAAACCCTGACCGAGAGGGCCAGTAGTTACATCAACGCCCGGTGCCAAGCCATACTCCGGGTGACCGGCAGTTTTGCTGTTCAGCTGGCGGAAGTTTTTAATATCATCTAATGAAAGATCGTAACCGGTTAAGTACAGGAAGTTATATTGCAGGATACATGCATGGCCTGCAGAAAGAATGAACCTGTCGCGGTTAGCAAAATCAGGGTTATGCGGGTTATAGTTTAAAAACTTGGTCCACAGTACATGGCCCATTGGAGCCAAAGCCATTGCCGTGCCCGGGTGGCCGGAGTTTGCTTTTTGTACTGCATCTGCTGATAATACCCTTACGGTATCTATTGCTAATTTTTCAAGTTTTTCGTTCGGTTTTTCCATTGTTTTATTTAAAAAAGATAGCGTAAATTATTTGGTTGGGGTTGCCATTGCTACATGGGTAACGGGATGTTTATCCTCTTGCCACAATCGCGCCCCTCCTTTAATCCCGTCGGCGTTGGTAACTATTTTCATGTTTTTATCCAGCTTAAAGTCAAGCAGGTCAGAGTTGCCGCCGCCTATATATAAATAGTCGTAATTAAATACAGTTTTTAATATTTGAAAAACCTTGCGAATGCGTCGGTTCCATTTTTTCTCGCCTATCTCGTCAAGTGCACGGTCGCCAATATATTCATCATAATCGCGGCCTTTTGATACCGGGTGGTGTGATACCTCAAGGTGAGGCAGCAAGTGGCCGTCCATCAACAGTGCCGTGCCAAAACCGGTACCCAGGGTAATTACCATCTCAAGGCCTTTACCTTTAACTACGCCAAGGCCCTGCATATCGGCATCATTAACCACCTGAGTATCTTTACCAAGTTCCTCGGTTAAACGTTTTCTGAAATCAACATCAGCCCAGAAATCAGTACCCAGATTGGGGGCAGTTTTCACGATACCATTGCGTACGTAACCAGGGAAACCAACTGAAATACGGTCATAAGCAGGGTAACTTTTCACTAAAGTTTTAATGGCCTTTATAATGTTTTCCGGGTTGGCAGGCTTGGGCGTTGCAATTTTCTGATAATCCATAGTGAGGTTACCTTTACTATCTAAAATAGTTGCCTTAACGCTCGAACCGCCAATATCAATTGAAAGTATCTTTAACTGAGAAGGTGTAGTTTTCATTTACCCGGTTATAATAAGATGTATAAAGTGGTATTCGCTGTAAATATCACATATTTAAATAATAAATGGTATTAATTAACCATATTATTCAACGTCAAATAAACAGCAATTGGCTTATTATAATGTAATCTGTATGTTACTTTATTTGCGAATACGTTTTAGAGAAACCCGGTAATGCGGTTTGGGTTTGCGATAGTGTGTATTTATGACATTAGATTGAGGTGTTCTCGAAGCGCAAATTAGAGGATCTGTTAATCTGCGCAATCAAGATCAAGGCAAATAAAAAAAGAAAGCCGCCCCAAAAGGAGCGGCTTTCTTTCAAAATCTTATTCAAGTTACCTTCTGTTACCGCCGAATATGCGCAGCAGCATAAGAAACAGGTTCACGAAATCAAGATATAATGTTAAAGCGCCCATTAAGGATACTTTACTTTTGGTAGCCCCGTCAATTTCGGCACTGGCACCTATGCGTTTCAATTTTTGAACATCATAGGCAGTTAAGCCCGTAAATACTGCTACACCAACGTAGCTGATGATCAGATCCATAGTACCACTGCGGAAAATCAAAAGGTTTATAACAGAAGCAATGATGACACCGATAAGCAGCATGGTTAGGATGCCACCAAATTTGGTCAGGTCCTGGTGGGTAATGTACCCGCCAATGGCCATAGCGCCAAACACTAAAGATGCGGTTATAAACACCCCGCTAATGGTTGTGATAGGATAAAAGAAAAATATATTACTAAGGCTTATACCCATGGCAGCAGAAAAGCCGATGAATACCAATGCCAGGGCAATGTAACTACCTCTTGAAAAAACAGCGCCCGAAATAAATACAAATACCAAAGGCAAAAACATGGCTACTGTACCAAATATGGTGTTTTGGTGTGTTTCGCTATCGCGTAACAAAGCCGATAACTGCGGGGTAGCAGCAAATAAAAATGCGCATGCCGCCGATATACCCAGGGCTACAAACATCCAGGCAAAAACCTTAGCGATAAACTTACGAGATGCATCAGCATCGTCTATTTGGATCACGTTGTCGTAAACGTAATCTGTTGATTTACTTTCCATTTATAATTGATGAGTTAATTGTACTAATTTATACTTTTTTGTTTGATTGCAACTTTGAGCTAAAGTTTAATTTAAGCGCTTAGTTAATTGCTCCTCTACCTTTTTAAATACTTGTAACGGTTTTAGGGAACGCCAGTTCAGCTCATCCAGTTCGCCGCCAAAGTTAATGTAATAGTCGATGTTGCTGCGTTTAAATTCGTCGATAACATGATCCCTGAAATTAACGCCTGCTATCCAGCCATCTTCCACCTCCTGAAACCACTCTTCATAATAGCTATCGTCAGAATAATGGAAGTTGAGTACGTTTTCGCCTATCAGCACAAATTTGTTAACACCCTGGTCAACCATCAGGTCAAACAGTTCGCGCTTCATCAGCATAATATCGTTATTGATAGCATCGTTCCATTCGCCAATAAATTCGATAATGCTGTAACCGCGGTCGTAATCAACAAAAAGGATCTTGAGGTAAAGCGTATTTGAGCCAAACGAATCCCATTGCGGGTGCAGCAGATAGTTATAAACCTGCTTATCAAACTCAAACTCGCTATACTCCGTATTGTAAAACGGTGAGTTTTCGTCTTCAGCGGCAATGTAATCGTCGCGCCAACGGTAATATGGTTCTATAGTGTGCATTTAAGCCCCCCTCCAAACCTCCCCCGACAGGGGAGGCTTAAAATCTTTTATTTATTTTAAACTATCAACTGCTTTGCGGACGCTGCCGTGTTTTTTAAGCAACTCTGCCGCTGCTTCTTCGGGCAGGCCGGTTTCGGCCATTACCATGCGGGTGCCACGGTGAACAAGCTTGTTGTTTGATAACTGCATATCAACCATTTTATTACCCTTTACGCGACCCAGCTTTATCATTACGCTGGTGCTAAGCATGTTCAATACCAACTTTTGGGCGGTGCCTGCTTTCATGCGTGTGCTGCCGGTTACAAACTCGGGGCCGGTAACTACCTCTACCGGGTATTGCGCCTCTGCGGCTACGGGGCTGCCTGCATTACATACAATACAACCTGTTGCCACGCCATTAGCATTAGCCGTTTGCAAGCCACCGATAACGTAAGGTGTTGTACCCGATGCCGCTATGCCAACAACCACATCGCCGCTGTTGATATCAAACTCCTGCAGGTCTTTCCAGGCCTGTTCGCGATTATCTTCGGCAAACTCCACAGCCTTGCGTATAGCGGTATCGCCACCGGCAATAATCCCCACCACCCAATCAAACGGCACACCAAAGGTTGGCGGGCACTCTGATGCATCAACCACACCCAAACGGCCGCTGGTGCCTGCACCTATATAAAATAAGCGGCCACCGTTCTGCATGCGGTCGGTAACTACATCAACCAGCTTTTCTATTTGCGGCAAAGCTTTTTCTATAGCCAGTGGAACGGTTTTATCCTCATTGTTGATATTTCGCAGCAATTCGGCTGCGGACATATTCTCCAAGCCGTTATATTTTGAATCTTTCTCGGTACTTATTTCCATGGTATTTGTTTTAGAAGCCTCACCCTGCCCTCTCCAAAGGAGAGGGTTCTCGTTTCTGTATATAAAGTCCTCTCCTTTGGAGAGGACTGAGGTGAGGCCAATTTCATCACAAAATTGATTAAAAAACATTAAAGCAAAGAAGCGCAGATAAATTATTGCTGATTAAGGCTATTTATTAGATTTGCGTGTTAAATTTTCAATGAAGCACACTGCGGGTATTATCTTCCGGACTATTTTACTTTTACTCATCGGCGCCTTTATCGGCGTGTTTTTGAGCGACGGAAATCTGGGTGGCCGCAGGATGGGTTTGAACGGCAGCGACAAGATAACCCGCGTTCTTGACCTGGTGAAGAACCAATATGTAGATTCGGTTGATGTGGACAGTATGGAAGGCGTTACCATCAACGATCTGTTGCAAAACCTCGATCCGCATTCGCTTTATCTGCCCGCGCAACAAGCTCGTAACATCAACGAAAAGCTGGAAGGCGGCTTCAATGGCATCGGCCTGGAATACCAGTTGCTGCGCGATACATTGGTAGTTACCCAGGTAACCGCCGGCGGGCCATCGGCTAATGCAGGCGTAATGGTTGGCGATAAGGTAATTAAAGTAGATAACGCACCATTCTCGGGCACCAAACTTAAAACTTCGCGCATCAGTAAGCTTTTCCGTGGCGAAAAGGATACTTACATCACTTTAAATATTAAGCGAAACAACGACCCTAAGCTTAAAGATCTTAAAATAAAACGCGGCCGCGTCACCGTAAGCAGTATTGATGCCGCTTACGCGGATAAAGGTATTGGCTACATCAAGATAAGCAAGTTTGCCACCTCAACTGACAGCGATTTCAGGAAAGCCTTAACCGACCTGAAAGTTGATGGCATGGAGAAACTGGTATTAGACCTGCGGGGTAATGGCGGCGGGTACCTGAACACAGCAACCGCGTTGGCCGACGAATTTTTGCCAAAAGGTAAACTTATTGTATATACCAAAGGCATCCATGAGCCACGCACCGATTATTTTGCGACCGACTCCGGCAGTTATCAGAATGGTAAGATCACTATAATTATTGATGAGTACTCGGCATCAGCCAGCGAGATATTGGCAGGTGCCATGCAGGATTTGGACAGGGGAACTATTGTTGGCCGCCGCTCTTTTGGTAAAGGGTTGGTACAACAGCAATTCCCGTTTGGTGACGGTACGGCTATTAACTTGACCGTGGCGAGATACTACACACCATCCGGAAGGTCTATCCAAAAATCGTACAAAAACGGCGTTGCCAGCTATCGCGATGAATTGGCTAACAGGGTACGTAAAGGGGAACTGCTGAATGCCGTGAGTAACCTTACCGATAGCGCATTTGTAGGCAGCTCAATCTACCATACCACTAAAGGCAGAAAGGTTTTTAGCAAAGGTGGTATAATGCCTGATGTTTTTGTGCCTGCAGATACTGCCCAAAGCACGCAACTGGTAAGCGACCTTACCGACAATATGCTTTTCAGCGCGTATGCGTTGGATCATTTACAACCCACGCTTAACAAATATGCAACCGCGGATAGTTTCATAAAACAATACAACGTAAGTGATGATGAACTGAAAACATTTGTATTGTACGCCTACAAAACCATCAAAAAGATTGATGCCCGCGAATTGCTGGAATCAAAACCCGTTATCAAAAACCTGCTGAAAGCAGCAGCTGCCCGTTTAAAATGGGGGAACAATGCTTATTTCAGGGTGATAAATGATGGTGATGAAACGTTTAAGATAGCGGCGCAGCAGTAATTAGAAAAAGGCACAACTCATCGCTTTTTTCCTCAAATAACATTAAAACCGCATCCCCATACCGGTAGTAAAGAAGGTATTGATGGTTACCGGTAACCTGCCCGATGGTTTCATTATACCGGTTATTACCTTTACGGCAGAGCGTTGCATGGCATCGTCTTTTTGATAGCCTACCAATAAGCCCGCGCTTTTCTCAATACCCGGCAAGCCGGCAATGGCGTATGGATTGGCAAATACACTGGTAACTACATTTGGCCTCGCGGCAAGTTCTGCTATCAGCAGCTTTACATCACTGCTGTAATCCAGTTTGCTTTGCGGGCGGGTGCGGGTATCATGGATACTCACAAAGGTTTGATCGAACTTTTTGAGGGATGCCAGCAACTGCCTGATTTGTGCAAGCGGGGTATTTTTACCAATCAAGTAAACCATACTGTTTGGGTACCACTTAGATAATTCGGTTTCAAAAACAGTCGGCCTATCCACCCCAATACTAATGATCGCCGTTTTACGAAGCGGGTTTTGCCGCAGGGTGTTGGCATCGCCTTTTAATACGGTGATGGCAGCATCGCTTAATCTTTGTATCAACCCGGCAGATGCAGGTCGATTGATATCGCCCAATATACCGTTAGGCGAGGCCGGTTTATACTGATCTAATCCTGCCCAATACTTGGCAGCAAGCAGTTTTTTTATTTTGGCCTCAAATTCTTCTTTGGTGATTCTGCCTTTCCTTATCGCTCTTAAGATCAGCTTGGCAGATACGGCAGAGTTTTCAGAAAGTTCTATCAGGTCGTTACCTGCAAGAAATGCGCGCAGATCAGCTTCTCCTTTAGGGAAAAATTTGGTTACGCCCTTCATCTCCATCGCATCAGAGGCTACGATCCCTTTAAAACGTAACGAATCTTTAAGGATCCCGGTCACAATAGGGCGCGAAAGGGTTGAAGGCAAATTCTTAGTGGTATCCAGCGCCGGAATGTTCAAATGCGCTATCATTACACCGCTTACCCCGGCTGCAATGGCTTCGCGGAAAGGATATTCTTCCAATGAATCTAAACGTTCGCGGGTAAAGGGTAATTGAGGCAGATCAAAGTGTGAATCAACATTAGTATCGCCATGACCGGGGAAGTGTTTGGCAAAAACAATAATGCCTGCATCCTGCATACCTTTGAAATAGGCGATACCCTTCTGCGCCACATTGTATTTATTATCACCAAATGAGCGGTAATTGATCACCGGGTTGTTGGGGTTATTGTTGATATCCATATCGGGCGCAAAGTTGATATGCATGCCCAAGCGCTTAAAATCATAAGCTACCATATGCCCCATCTCGTAAATGAGATTGTTATCCTGGATGGCACCCAAAGTCATTTGATACGGATAGGAAACGGATGAATCCAAACGCATGCCCAAGCCCCACTCGCCATCCATAGCTATCAGCAACGGCACTTTAGAAAGTCTCTGATAATTGTTAATGAGATTGGCATGCCTCACCGGGCCGCCTTGAAAAAACACCAAGCCGCCGATGTGCTCATCCTGTATCACTTTGCCAACCGAATCTTCATAGGCCTTCCCTTTATTGGTATGTGCCCGCACATAAAATAACTGGCCAATGCGTTCCTTGCGGCTCATCTTTTTATAAACCGAATCAACCCAATGGTTTTGTGCGGTTATAGTTTCTATAAAGCTTTGGCGCTGGGCAAAGGCCGTGCAAGTGATAAATAGCGAGAGAAAAAGGGCGGATATATGTTTTGGTATCATTACGGATTCAAATGTAGCTTAAATACTCATTAAGGTTAATTGTTTTTAGCCAAGCAAAATATAAACCATTATGTAAATAAACCTTTAAATGCTTTTTCGTTCTATAGGGTATAATTAACAACAATGAACGCCACGGGCATGTGCTGCAAGGCGTAACAAACTTAGATATTGAAAAATGAAAAAATTACTATTTATCGCGATATGCTTATTTATGGCAGGAGAGGCGAGTGCCCAATATTACCCACAACCGCGCAGGCGGGTTGTAAGGCGTGTGCCGCCGCCACCGCAGCGCTACGAACGCAGGCCATCTTACAACGATTATTTTCGCCCGTCAATTGGTGTGGCGGTAGGTGCCAACTTTTCAAATACGGTTGATTCGTACAATGCTGATTTTAGCACCAGCACTATTGCGGGCTGGCACGTTGGGTTAACATCCAATATCCCTATTTCTTACTCGTTTGCTTTTGCACCCGAGATCTTGTTCTCGCAAAAGGGCTACCAGGCCGAAACAAACGATGGCAACTTTAAACAGCGTACCAATTACATCGATATCCCATTGTTGGCTAAATTTAAGGTAGTGCCGGGATTTAACTTTTTGATAGGTCCGCAGCTAACCTTCCAAACATCGACCAAGAATATTTATGATGACGGCTTTAACCGCATTGTAGAAACCGAGTATGATAACCATGGTGATAAAAGTTTTGTAGCCGGTGTTATAGGTATAAGTGTTGACCTTAACCGCAATGTAGAACTACGAGGTCGCTATAACATTGATCTTAGCCGCAACCGTACCGATGGCGCATCGCTTATACCGGATTACCGCAACCAGGTTTTTCAGTTGGGTTTAGGGTTTAAGTTTAATTGAGATTAGAGATTAGTTGAATTGTTATTGAGGCTTTAACAAATTTCTGATAAACCAAATCCATGGCAAACGCCCTGATTATCTCAGGGCGTTTGTTTTTTAAATATATCTTTTATCCAGCGTTTAAAACGGCGTTTGGGTTTATTATAACGGCGTTTACGCGCAGCAACGTTAAAATCGTAAATAAGCGTGTTTTCGTCCGCCTTTTTTTGTGGGATAATATATTTTGGATGTTTTATCTCGCCCAGGGTTTCTGTTGGGATATTGGCGTTCTTATTATCAGCGTTATGCGTGTGTGTTGAACTTACCCCAAAACCAATGTTAGTGATGAGGTTAACATTCGGTATAACAGATAAGCTATTGTTGAAGAAGTTCATAAAGCCCAGCTGATAGTCCCAGGTATCTATCTTACCTGCCTTTACCTGTTTAAAGATATCTTCCCAGGTATCAACGATAAAGCTATCCTCGAAAATATTTTCGAGCTGCGGCCTCACTTCGTCAGGTTGATATTTACTAAGCTCTTTATCGTAATGCTGCCAAACCCGTCGCCAGCCAGCCCAGCCCCAAACGTGGGTCATGTTTGAGTAGTAGTAGCTTGCATCGCCCCATTTTTTACCGAATTGCAAATTCGCGCCACCTATATGCCGCACACGTTCATCATAACGATAGCGTTGCAGCATTTCATCGGCAAACCTGAAAAAGTCATTAGCAGGCAAGCAATCATCTTCCAATATTATCCCTT
>JAESTD010000332.1 GCA_016763755.1 Mucilaginibacter sp. | reverse complement strand
TGTTTTTCAGTTTCTTGAGGATATCTGCAGGATTATGGCCTGCCACTTTTACCCAGTACACATCCGTCTCAAAGAAAATATCATTGCTTAACTCTTCATTTAAAACCTCGTAAACCAATTTGCCTCCAACATGGTTGCGGTATTCCCACCAATGGTTGTGCAACCCAAAACGCAGCCCATGGTCTTTAGCCAGTTTGCTGCTTTCGTTGTATATCTTCGCTAATTCTTTTGTGCCTTCCAATGAGCTGTAACGCTTGTCTTCGGGCCACCCGTGCCATATCAGCCTGTCGGTTCCGTAAGCTTTTGCCGCATCGGCCAATGTTTTGATGTTCTCTTTGGTTGGGATATCAACATGGCTTGATGTTACCTTAAACCCATGTGTCTTTAACGCCGCCGCCGCTGTTTCAACACTAATTGTTTTTGGCCAGAATGCTGTTTCCACGTTTTTAATGCCGAGAGCAGCAAGGCGTTTCAGCGTGCCATTAAAATCTTTCTCAAGATCATCGCGCAAAGTGTAAAGTTGTACGGCTACATGGTGTTTACTCATAGCTGCAGATAGGTTAAAAACATTAGGCACGGTGGTTACGGCCAGGCCTGCGCAGGCTGTTTTAATAAATTCCCTACGGGTTTGCATGGTTTATTAGTTTGGTGTGTAAGATACATGATGCCAATTGTTTGAGCAAATATTAAAGCCTGTCCATTTTCACTTAAGTGAAAAACTCAATTGAGAAAGCCCGCTACTTTTACTTCAATAAATATCAAATTATCATGAACACAACAATTGAAGCAAATACAACCAACACCGTCCAAACTGCACGTGGTTTACGCAATCTGTACTTTACCCGTGTAATCTTTTCTGTTCTCTGGGTTATCCTTATCTCTGTTTTTGCAAAAACAAATGAGGGGCTTTCCCGCATACTGTTTATCATTTACCCGGTATGGGATGTTGTTGCTACTTACCTGGATATTAAAGCCAACCCACCACAGTCGCAAACAACACCACAGTATGTAAACATCGGCATAGGCTTACTTACCACCATCGGCGTAATAGCTGCATTGCAAAAAGGCGTACCCGCGGCGCTGATAGTGTTTGGCGTATGGGCCATAGTTACGGGGTTAATACAATTGATATTAGGTTTGCGCCGTCGTAAAGCATTGGGCGGCCAATGGCCAATGATCATCAGCGGCGGGCAATCTATGCTTGCTGGGGTATCATTCATCGCTATGGCTAATTCCCCAAAAATGGGAATCGGTAATTTGGCAGGATATGCTGCTTTTGGTGCCTTTTACTTCCTGCTGGCAGGTTTACGATTATCTAAAACTATTAAAGCGCAGGAAAAAGTAGCATAATTTATTCCCTATCTTGCTCAAATTAAAAGCATGTTGCCATGAGTGATCATCATGAAATGTTAGAGAAGTATTTAGCAGATTTTGCACCGCTAACAGAGAAGGATATTGCCGATAGCAAACCTTTTTGGAAACCGCGTAAGATCAAAAAAGGCGATTTCTTTAACATGCAGTACATGGTGTGTAATGATCTTGGCTTTGTAGTTAAGGGAATATTCAGGATCTATTACAGTCATCCCGAAACCGGCGAAGAAACCAATATATTTTTCTTTTCAGAGAACCAGTTCATTGTATCGTTCCGCAGTTTCATAACCCGCAATGCCTGCCATTATTTTATACAGGCCATGGAAGATTGCGAGATCATCTACATCAGTCACCGCGACCTGAATGGTTTATACGATACACACCCTAATTGGGCAAAATTTGGCCGCCTCCTGGCCGAGCAACTCTTTACCTACTCACAAACCCGCGCTGAGGAGTTATTATTTTTCAGCCATGAGCAACGTTACGTAAGGCTTTTGGATGAGCACCCGAATATCATCAACCGCATACCTGCGTATCATATTTCATCATATCTGGGTATCAAAAATCCATCCTTAAGCCGGATAAGAAAGCGGATTGGAAGATAGAAAAACGATCTTAAATAAATATTGAAAAGCCGCTAAGCGGCTTTTTCTTTTTAGGTAGATTTGAGATAACCAACAGTCCTGTAAACCACTTGCAAGCCTACACGTTTCATATCACCTTTTACGATGCCGCATTCTTCGGGATGCTGTTTGTGGGACTTACTTTTGTATTGCTCCTGAGTTTTGGTAAAAAAGACACTCAAAAGCCAAACCGTTTTTTAGCAGGTGCATTGTTTGTTGCAGTGTTATGGGTAGCGCAACTGTTAATTAATGATCTTCGCCTCGCCGCTAACACTAACCTGCCCTTGCGGTGTTCGTTAGCTTTTGGTCCGCTGCTTTATTTTTATGTACTGAAGGTAACCCGGCCCAACTATAAATTAGGGTTCAAAGACTTGTTGCACTTTGTTCCTCTTCTATCAGAATTGGTCGCGGTCGTTGTGACACAGAAAATAAGGCCAACAATACAAGTAATGGCTTTCATCTCTGTAAGCATTTATTTGCCGCTATGCTTTAAGCTGATAGAAAGTTTTTATCAACAACAAAAGTTTAACGATGGTGACCGCCGCAGGCACAAATTGCAATGGTTAAAAAGGCTATTGACGGGTTTCAGCATATTATGGTTGTTATGGATTCCCTTGATTGCAACAGATCATTTCTATTACCACGATCAGTTAAGCTCCCAAGCATACTTTTCACTGTATCTTCTTCTGATGGCAATGCTGATATGGATGTCGGCAAGTGCTTTTTTAAAACCAGAGCTATCTACAGATATAGTAGCTTCCAAACCTCTGCTCCCCGCCGAACTTAAACAAAAAGCACTTTGGTTAAAACACGAGATAAAACTTAACCGCTATTACCAAGACCCTGAACTCAGCCTTGCTTCACTTGCCGAAGAGCTTGGCCTGCATACGCATGAATTATCCAGGATACTCAATACCGTGCTCAAAAAAAAGTTTTAGCGATCTCATTAACGAGTATCGTGTGCACGCCGCCACCCGCAAAATGCAGGACGCAGCTTATGATCATCTAACCTTACTGGGCATTGCTTATGAATCTGGCTTTAACTCGCAGAGCAGCTTTAATCGCATTTTTAAACAGATTACCGGGAAAAGTCCCCAGGAATATAAAAACGAACTAAAAAAACAATCCCCATCTTATAATCTGGGCAGCAGCACCCGGTTAGCGCCACTAATTTTACGGGCAGAGACTTCTCAAAATTGGTCTCCCGAAAAATTAAACCGCAACCTCATGTTTAGGAATTATTTTAAAATAGCATGGCGTAACCTTAAACGCAATAAGGGTTATGCCGCCATTAATATTACCGGCCTGGCGGTTGGTATAGCGGTATGTATGATGATCTTCATCATCATACAATACCAAACCAGCTTTGATAATTTCCATACCAAAAAAGACCGCATATACCGGGTGCTTACCGAATACTACCATGCCGAAACAGGTACGGTATCTTACGGAAAAGATGTTGCCTTCCCTATACCTAAAGGCTTAAAGGCCGAGTTTCCTCAGATAGAACAGGTTGCGCCGATCTTCGCCAGTCAGAACGATCATTTGTTTATTCTCGATGAAAATGGCAGCCCCAAAAAGGTCTTTAAAGAACAACGCGGATTATTCATTACTTCGCCTGCTTTTTTCAAAGTATTTGACTTCCCGCTACTGGCAGGTTCTTATGAATCGCTAAGCGAACCCAACAATGTTTTCCTCACTAAAGAAACAGCCGAGAAGTATTTTGGTGATTGGAAGCTGGCTATGGGTAAAACCATCAAGATACAAGTGGGTGGCTATATGTTTGAACACGGTAACGACGTAGTAAAAGTTTCCGGCGTGTTGGATAACATACCTGCAAACTCCGACTTTCAGTTGAAAGTTGTGGTAAGCTACGGCACCGGCTTTACCGGCGACTATCTTGCACAAAACACCGACTGGGATGGTACAGTAATAGACTATGGCTGCTATATACTGATGCCGCCAAATACCTCGGTCACAAACTTCAATCAGCAATTAAAAGCATTTTCGCAAAGGGTGGAGTCATCTACCAACAGGGATAGTCACATTATCCAACCATTAAACGATGTTCATTACGATACACAGGTTGGCAATTACAGCAACCAAACTATTAGTAAATCCTTACTGAATGTGCTTTGGCTTATTGCGGCATTTATTCTGCTCATTGCCTGCGTAAATTTTATTAACCTCTCAACAGCGCAGGCGGTTAACCTCGCCAAAGAAGTTGGTGTGCGCAAGGTTTTGGGCAGCACCAGGCTACAATTGCAAATGCAGTTTTTAACCGAGACATTTTTGATAGTAATAAGCGCGATGGTTATTACCGTTGCGGTAACAGTATTAGTGCTGCCCTACGTAGGTGGGTTATTAGAGCTTTCGTTATCATTTAACATATTTGGTAACCCTGCTATCATCATCTTCCTGTTAAGCCTTATCGTAATTGTAACTGCGCTTGCGGGCTTTTATCCGTCTATCGTACTATCCCGATTTAATCCCATAAATGCATTAAAAAGCAAGTTATCTGCAGCACCGGGCGGCGGCATTTCATTAAGGCGGGGGTTGGTGGTGTTCCAGTTTGTTATAGCGCAGGCACTTATTATCGGTACGTTCATTATTGTAAGGCAGATGGATTACTTTATGAACCAGCCTTTGGGTTTTGATAAGGAAGCTGTTATAAACGCGCCGTTCCGTGTGGATAGCGTGAGTATGAGCAAAATGGAATATGTTAAGAACCGTTTGATGGCGCTGAATAATTTTAAGTCGGTAACGTTTAGCTCAAATACACCCATAGAAAACGGTAATGACACCTGGAGTTCGCTCAAGTTTGATCACGCACAGAAAGAAGCCGGCTTTAAAGCTATCACCAAATTTGCTGATGAACATTACCTGCGTACCTACAAACTAAAACTGATAGCGGGCCGCGACCTTAAACAATCAAACTTTACGCAGGAATTTCTGGTGAACGAGTCGCTTGTAAAAAGCCTGGGGATCAAAAATCCTGAAGATATACTGAACAAACAGATCAGTATCTGGAATGGGCAGATCAATTGCCCGGTGGTTGGGGTGGTAAAAGATTTTAACGACCGCTCTTTCCGCGACAGAGTGGCTCCGTTGCTCATTAGCACCAATATCACAATGTACACCCAGGCCGGCATCAAGCTGGCAACCAGTAATTTTCCGTCCACGGTGCAATCAGTCAAAGCAATATGGGAGCAAACATTCCCCGATATGGTTTTTGATTACAAATTTTTGGATGAAAAAATCGGCAACTTTTATAAACAGGAAAATCAGCTATCGCAATTATATAAGATATTTTCTGCCATCGCGATATTACTGAGTTGCCTTGGCCTTTACGGACTGGCTTCGTTTATGGCCATGCAACGGGTTAAAGAAGTGGGTATCCGCAAGGTGCTTGGTGCAAGCGCGGGGAGCATAGTTTACCTATTTTCAAAAGAGTTTATTGTTCTTATCGGGATAGCTTTTGCCATTGCCACACCAATTGCTTGGTACTACATGCATCAATGGCTGCAGGATTACGTTTACCGTATCAATATAAGTTGGTGGATATTTGCCGCAGGCGGATTGGTAGCCGTCATCATTGCCCTGGCCACTATCAGCTTCAAGGCGGTAAAAGCGGCGGTAGCTAACCCGGTTAAGAGCTTGAGAAGTGAGTAGAATTTACGCAGCGTCTTTATTATACCGGTTGCGATATTCTAACGGAGACATGCCTGTAATCTTCCGGAATACTTCGCGAAAAGCTTTCAAGTCGGAGTAACCCACTTCGTACATCACTTCATTGATAGTTTTGCGACTGGTTTCAAATGCTTTTTTGGCCGCCTCGATTTTTACGCGTTGCGCATATTCTGTAGGTGTATTGCCGGTGGCTTTGATAAAGCGGCGATCGAAATTGCGACGGCCAATGGCAAAGCTCGCTGCCAGGTGTTCGGTCGATATCTTTTCATCTACTTTGCTTTCTATGTATTCCTGCGCTTTTTTAACCATCTCATCGCTATGTGTTTTTTGCCCCCTGAAAACAATAAATGATGACTGGCTTTGTCGGTCTATCTCAATTTGGAAAACCTTTGCGCAGAAAATGGCTGTCTCACGGCCGTAATATTTCTCAACCAGGTAAAGTATGAGGTTGAGGAACGAGTAAGCTCCGCCGTTGGTGTAGATGCCGTGTTCATCAGTAATCAGCTGGTCTGTTTTTAGGTTTACTTTGGGATAGCGTTGCTTCAACTCATCTGCCGCCGACCAATGGGTAGAGCAACTCCTGCCATCTAATAACCCGGCGGCAGCAAGCAGGTAAGCACCTGTGCATATGCTGGCAATCTCTGCTCCTTGCCTATACTGCTCACCAACCCAATTTATCAGTTCGCTGTTTAGGGCAGTACTTTTATTGTAGTTATGGTTTAAAGATGGTATGATAACCAGATTAGTTCTTTTTATTTCAGAGATATGCTTGTGCGGTTTTGCAGTAAATAAACCACCATAAAAATCTATCGCTTTTGAAATTCCAGCCAATTCTATCTTGAATATTTCCTTGCGGAAAGCGTTTGCCCGACTGAAGATCTTGTAGGCACCCACAATACTGCTCAGGTTATTTTCGCCGTCGGGAACTAAGATGGTAAGATGTTTCATAAACTGCTGCTTTTCACAAAGATAATCATTATCTCATGTCCAAATCAACCCGTCAGGTTGTCTAAATAACACCCGCAGGGATGTAAATTTAGTCTATACATTTGTTGTGCAAACTAAATCGCCAAATCATGAAAACAATAAGAGTTATGATAATTATCCTGAGCCTTATCGCCTATAAAAGTAACGCTCAAACGCAGCTAACTTCCGCGGAGAGAGATTACGCCCTGGAATCTTTAAATGAAACAGAAGCCGGTGTGTTCAGCGCTGTTAAAAACCTAAACGAAGCCCAACTAAAATTTAAACCAGCAGCAGACAAATGGAGTATTGAGGAATGTATCAAACACATTGCAACAGCCGAAAAAACTTTATGGGCAATGGTGGATGAATCCTTAAAGAAACCAGCTAACCCAGAAAAGAGGTCAGAAATAAAATTTTCTGATGCCGATCTGGTTAAAGCGGTAGAAGATCGCTCTCATAAATCAAAAACATTTGCAGCATTGGAACCCGCTAACTCAAATTACCCAAACGCAGCAGATGCACTTGCCGACTTTAAGCAAAACCGCGAAAAACTGATCGCCTTTGTAAAAAACACACAAGATGATCTGCGCAATCATGTATCTGTATTGCCTATTGGCACTTATGATGCATACCAGTTTATCCTGTTGATATCAGCCCACAGCAACAGGCATACGCAACAGATAGATGAAATAATGGCTAATCCGGGATTCCCTAAAAAATAACCGTTATGGAAGATCTTAAAATATCCTTTACTGTATCTGAAACTCCACATGAGGTATTTGAAGCCGTAACTAACGTACGCGGCTGGTGGTCGGCTACGCTTGAGGGCGAATCTGCGCATCAAGGTGATGAGTTTATTTACCGCCATGGCGATCTGCACTACAGTCGACACCGTTTAACCGAGGTAGTTCCCGATAAAAAAGTAGTTTGGCTAACCACCGATAGCAGTATTAATTTTGTTGACGATAAAACCGAATGGACTGGCACAACCATTATTTTTGAGATAGGACGAAAAGATGGAGAAACGACCCTGGAGTTTACACACTATGGCTTAGTGCCTGCCTTAGCTTGTTTTGAAGCTTGCAGCGGTGGCTGGCGATATTACATCGAAAGCCTAAGGCAACTGATCGTCTCCGGCGAAGGCCATCCTGACAAAAAAGGCTAAGTATTATTTCCCCACTTTCAAACTATATCCGTCGCTAAAGCTTTTAAAATCGGCGCTTAACTTGCGCGAGAGAATGTTGAGTGTTTCGCCGTCTCGACTTACTTCCAGATAGTGAAAATCCGGTTTATAACTTGTTGCAATATCGGCCTGTTGCTTTTCCTTTTTCTTGAGTGGTTGGTGCAGCCCGCCACCACCGCCGATGACAAGGAAGTTTTTACCCTGCATCTTAAACTGCTCAAAGTTGTGCGAGTGCCCCGACAAGAACAGCACAGCCTTTTTTGATTTAATAAAGGGCGGAACAAAATTATCTTTCACTGCTTCGGATGGGCTAACGATGGAGCTGTTGGTGTAAGGCGAGTGATGACAGCCTACTATAACCAACTTAATGGCTGCGTCATTGTCCAGCGCGGTTAGTTTATCTGCGTACCATTTATTCTGCGTAACAATTTCTTGCACTGTCATCTGCCCAAAATTGGAATTGAGCAAAACCACCGCTACAGAATCAACCACCCTGGTATAGCCCGATGGCTCATAATCAGGGAAACGTTTTCTGAAATTGGTTATGCCTTTTTTGGAATTGAACATCACCTCATGGTTACCCAAAGTGGCATAAACCGGGATAGAATCTTTAACCAGTTGCCCTATGTATTTATCGATGTTCCGCCAAGCTTTTTTGTTCTTTCCTACTGAGACCACATCTCCCAAAATAAAGAATGCATTAGGGTGAAGCTGATCAACATCGTTAAAGATCATTTTTGTCGCCAGCAGGTTATGGTTCGATTTTAGGAATAGCTTCTCTATCCACATTGGTTCCTGGGTATCGCTGGCAAAGGCAATAATGGGCCTGTTTTGCGCAGAGAGTCGGGCAAAGGCAGCCATCAATATGAAAATGCAGAGCGTGCGTTTCATGTAGTTAGAAACGCCGATTCTATTGATTTAGTTTCAGTGGTATTTACTCTATCTAAACTACATATCAATGAGCAAACTCTCCCCAAATTTTTGTGATACGGTTTTATGCTCCGCGCCATCAATGCTTATCACCAGCGAGTTATCAAATGAGATCCTCTCTATCAGCTGAATTTTTGTGCCGATGTTAATGCCCAGCTTTTGCAGGTACTGTAAAAACTGACTGGTGGTGTCTTTCACTGCAACCACGCGGCATTGTCCGCCGGTTTTCACATCGGCCAAAGTAGTAGAGTAGCGCTTGGCCATTTTACCGTTTGCTTTGGGAATGGGATCGCCATGAGGGTCGTACTCAGGGAAGCCCAGGAATTTATCTAACCTGTCGGCAAGGGTGGCGTCTTTGATATGCTCAAGCTCTTCTGCAATGTCGTGGATCTCATCCCAATGGTAGCCCAGTTTTTCCAGCAGGAAAACTTCCCACAGGCGATGGCGGCGGACAATCAATGTTGCATCCTTCTGCCCCTGGGTGGTTAACTCAACCCCTTTCTTTTTGTCGTAATTGATCAGTTGCTTATCCGTTAGTTTACGGATCATGTCTACAACTGATGCCGGGTTATTCCCCAAAGATTCGGCAATGGCGGTTGGAGTTATCTTTTGCCCTTTATCCTGCCAAAGGCGATAAATACATTTCAGGTAATTCTCTTCTGAAAGGGTGATCATAATTATTTCTGGCTTATACAAACATAAACAATTAGCATCAGTTATAAATAAAATTAGTCTTGCCTAATTTTATTTATTTACTTAACAAAATTTAATTCATACGTTTGTGCAAAATATATAATAATGCGTCACTTAATTACTTGTTTACTTATACTCACTTCATCAGCACTTTATGCTCAAAATGGCACACTGAAAGGTGCTGTTACAACTGGTGGCTCATCATTAGCCTATGCAAGTGTAAGTTTACAAGGCACACCGTACGGTACAACTACAGATAAAAATGGCATGTATAAATTAGCCCGGATAAAACCCGGCGACTATGTGCTCGTATTCTCCAGCATCGGTTATTTTTCGCAACATATTAAAGTGCATATAGCAGCTGATACGCTTGTACAAAACGCTGAGTTGAAAGAAGGCAGTTCTAAATTGAGCGAGGTAGTGATAACCGGCGTATCTCGCGCTACAGAGCTGCGGAGCAACCCTGTGCCCATCGCTGTTCTTACCAAAAAAGACATAGAGCAAAATGTAAACAGCAATATTATTGAAGCTATCACCAAAGGCGTACCGGGTGTAACAGCGGTTACTACCGGGCCTAATATCTCCAAGCCGTTCATCCGTGGACTGGGGTACAACCGCGTGCTTACCTTGTATGACGGCATCCGCCAGGAAGGCCAGCAATGGGGCGATGAGCATGGCATTGAAGTTGACCAGTATGGCATGGCCCGCGCCGAAGTAATTAAGGGCCCTGCAAGTTTAACTTACGGGTCGGATGCTTTGGCGGGTGTTATCAACCTGATCCCATATATCCCGGCAGGAGAGAACAGCCAACTGAACGGCGATCTTACTACTGAATACCATACCAATAACGGCCTTATCGCTTCGTCACTTGGTTTAGCATACAAACAGAACGATTGGAAATACGCATTCAGAGCTACGGGCAAAACGGCTCATAATTATTACAATAAAGTTGACGGCTACGTTTATAATACGGCCTACCAGGAATACATTTTCTCGGGCATGGCAAGGGTTGATAAAACCTGGGGATACTCGCAATTTAGCGCGGCAGCGTATAACAACAAACAGGAGATCCCTGATGGCAGTCGCGACTCTTTGAGCAGGAGATTCACCGTACAAGTTGCAGAAGGACCTAACGACGATATTAAAAATCGCCCATTAGCGCCGAATAAATGGCTGACATCGTACGGGATGACACCGTTGCATCAGCATATTCAACATTACCGCATCTACAACAAAACAGAGATAAAAACAGGCGGCGGCATATTTGATGCTGCATTAGGCTGGCAGCAAAGCATCCGAAGAGAATACAATCACCCTACACAACCGCAGCAGGCGGGGCTATATGTAACGCTGAATACCATTAATTACGATTTCAGGTACAGCCCACAAATATGGCATGGCTGGGAAACGGCGTTTGGGGTGAACGGCATTTACCAAAACAACGCCAGTAAAGACGCTACCGATTTCCCTATCCCCGACTATAATTTGTTTGATATCGGCGGCTTTGCATTCGCAAAAAAGACATTTGGCAAGGTGGATCTCTCCGGAGGAATCCGATATGACACCCGCCACATCAACTGGAACAACTTCTTTGTGGGCCCAGACCCGGTTAATGGGTTTGAGAAAAAAGTGGAGGCCGGTAACCCTGCAGGGAAATTGCAGTTCCCTGAGTTTAGTCATAACTATTACGGCATTTCAGGCAGTTTGGGATTAACGTACAACTTAAACGAACGCGTGCTTTTAAAAGCCAACATTGCCCGCGGATATCGTGCACCCAACATCACAGAGATTGGCAGCAACGGTTTAGACCCCGGCGCACATATCGTATATCTGGGTAACAGAAACTTTAACCCGGAATTTAGTTTACAGGAAGACCTTGGCTTTATAGCCTACCTAAAAGATGCCGATCTTGCTTTGGAGATATTCAATAATAACATTGATAACTACATTTATCAATCGCGTTTGGACGACGAGAATGGCAACCCGGTTATCATCGTTCCGGGGAATACTACCTACCAATACCAGCAATCAAAAGCACGTTTATATGGTGCAGAGTTTAGTTTTAACCTGCATCCGCAAGCTGCCAATTGGTTTGAGTTTAATAACAGCCTGGCTTATGTTATTGGCCTTAATAAAAACCCAAAGTTGATAGAGCAAAGCAATGGAGCGGCAAAATATCTGCCATTCATTCCACCTCTTCACTGGCAATCTGATGTGAGGTTTAAACTGAATGGTAATTATGGCTTGTTTTCTAAACTTTGGCTGCGCACCGGTTTAGATCTATACGCCGCGCAAAACCGCTATTACGCATTAAACGATACTGAAACACCCACGCCCGGCTACACCCTTGTGCATGCAGGTGTGGGTTCAACAATCAAGCGCAAATCAGGCAAACCTATTTGTGAGTTGTTTATTCAGGCTGATAACCTGTTTGATGTGGCTTATCAATCTAACCTTAACCGCTTAAAATATTTTGAATATTATAACTCATTGCCAAATGGCCGCTCCGGTATTTATAATATGGGGAGGAATGTAAGTTTTAAGGTGGTGTTTACGCTTTGATTAATCCCTCCAAATATGTCATTGCGAGCATAGCGTGGCAATCTCATAGGACAAGTATATACGATCTGCCTGTAAGATTGCCGGGTCGCTGTCGCTCCTCGCAATGACGTGGTTTCTGGAGCGGAAGCCTGTGCGATTCCTTCCCTTGGGAGGGTGCAGGGAGGGGTTTCTGCATATTGCTAAACCCCTCCCTGCATTTGCGCACAATTCCAGCCGCTCCCCTCCGAAGGGAGGGAATTATAAAATCTACTCTTTGTTGATGTCTTCACCAACAACCATCAAACAAAAAAGGACGGCTGTATGAGCCGTCCTTTAATTTATCTGTTAACTCGCTTACGCAAGTTTACGTTTTACTTCTACGTTTTCGTATGCTTCCACAATGTCGCCTACCTCAATGTTGTTGTAGTTGGCAATGTTCAAACCACACTCATAGCCTTGCTTAACTTCTTTAACATCGTCTTTAAAACGTTTCAATGAAGCTAACTCGCCGGTATGTACTACGACGCCATCGCGGATAATGCGGATCTTACTGTTACGGTTGATCTGACCATCTAACACCATACAACCTGCAATGGTACCCACTTTGCTGATCTTGAAGGTTTCGCGGATCTCAACGTTCGCAACAATCTTCTCTTCAAACTCCGGTGCCAACATACCTTCCATCGCCGCTTTGATCTCGTTGATCGCATCGTAGATGATAGAGTAAAGCCTGATATCGATCTGCTCCTGCTCTGCAAGTTTACGCGCATTTTGCGATGGGCGAACCTGGAAACCAATGATGATCGCATCTGATGCAGAAGCCAGCAATACGTCCGATTCGGAGATCTGACCAACCGCTTTAGAGATGATGTTAACCTGTATCTGCTCAGTAGATAGTTTCAGTAATGAATCTGATAACGCTTCGATTGAACCATCCACGTCACCTTTAACGATAACGTTAAGCTCTTTAAAGTTACCCACAGCCAAACGACGACCAATCTCATCCAGCGTAATGTGTTTCTGCGTACGCAGACCTTGCTCGCGCTGTAATTGAAGGCGTTTGTTAGCAATCTCGCGTGCTTCCGGTTCGCTATCAAGTGCGTTGAACCTGTCGCCCGCAGTTGGTGCACCTTGCATACCCAATACCTGTACCGGAGTTGATGGGCCTGCAGATTCTACACGCTGGCCTCGCTCATTGGTTAACGCTTTAACACGGCCGCTGTAACAACCTGCTAATATCGGATCGCCCACTTTTAAGCGGCCAGCCTGTACCAATACGGTGGTAACAATACCACGGCCTTTATCCAGGGCTGCTTCAATTACGGTACCAACGGCACGTTTGTTAGGATTAGCTTTCAGCTCTAATAACTCAGCCTCAAGCAATACTTTCTCTAACAACAGATCGATATTTAAACCGCTTTTTGCAGATATCTCTTGGGTTTGGTATTTACCACCCCATTCTTCAACCAGGATGTTCATGGTTGATAACTGCTCACGCACCTTATCGGCATTTGCACCGGGTTTATCAATCTTATTGAACGCAAAGATGATAGGGGCGCCTGCAGCCTGCGCGTGGTTTATAGCCTCGCGGGTTTGCGGCATCACGCTGTCATCTGCAGCAATTACGATGATAACAATATCTGTAACCTGTGCACCACGAGCACGCATAGCGGTAAACGCTTCGTGACCCGGTGTATCCAGGAAAGTAATTTTTCCTTTATTCTCGGGCAATGTAACCTCGTAAGCACCGATGTGCTGGGTTATACCACCTGCCTCACCACCAATAACGTTGGTTTTGCGAATAAAATCGAGCAATGATGTTTTACCGTGGTCAACGTGGCCCATGATGGTCACGATAGGAGAGCGCGGTAACAGGTCTTCCGGTTCATCAGGTTGCTCAAGGTTAGCTTCTTCGTCCTGCGGTTTAACAAACTCAACCTGGTAACCAAACTCGTCAGCAACAATGCTTAGGGTTTCGGCATCCAAACGCTGGTTGATAGACACGAACATACCAAGGCTCATACAAGTACCGATAATTTGCGTTACCGGAACATCCATCATTGAAGCCAGCTCGTTTGCGGTAACAAACTCCGTAACCTTCAATATTTTTGATTGAAGTTCCTGCTCCATTGCCAGTTCTTCAGCACTTGCAGCTACATCATCACGTTTCTGACGACGGAATTTAGCACGCTGTGAGAACTTACCAGACTTACCTGCGCCACTTAAGCGGGCAAGCGTAGCCTTAATTTGGTCTTGTATGTCCTTTTCTGAAGGTTCTTCTTTTGGTGTTGAAGGCGGTGCATTCCTGTTATTCCTAAAGTCGGGGCGATTAGGGTTGGCATTGCCACCACCTTGCGGCTGCGGCGGGCGATTCCTGAAATCGGGACGGTTAGGATTAATGGTACCGCTTAACTGTTGCTGCTGGTTACCGCCTTCTTTACGCTTACGTTTGCGCTTCTGATCAGCAGCATTATTTTGCGCATTAGATGAAGATGCTACCGGGCCGCCGCGTTTTGGCTGCTCAACCGGCAACTGTATTTTTCCAATGATCTTAGGCCCGGAAAGGCGTTCAGCATTTGCACGTATAACTTCAGCTTGCTCATCTGCAACTGCTTCTGCAGCAGGCGCAGCTTCGGCAACGGGCGCAACAGGCTCAGGTGCTTTTTCAACAACAGGGGCCGGTTCGGGCTGCGGTTTTTCAACCTCAGGTGCTTTCTCAGCCACAGGAGCGGGTGCGGGCTGTGGTTTTTCAACCTCAGGTACCTTTTCGGCAACAGGCGCAACAGGCGCTTCCGGTGCTTTCTCAGCAACGGGCTCGGGTTTTGGCTCGGTGGCAGGCTTCGCAGCCGGCTTGCCAATGTTATTAAGGTCTATTTTACCAACTACCTTAACGCCCGGTAACCCATCGTTACGATCCTCGGCTTTCGCCTCTTCAGGCTCTGCCGGTTTTGGCTTCTCAGCTGGCGTCGAAGTAAACTGGCCTGCATTCTTGATCAATATCTCTTCGTTCTCAAACTCGCGGGAGCGGCCCGCGTTTGCAGGGCGCTGCTCAGGAACCCCCGGGGTTTCCTCTTTCCGGATCTTGCCGATACTGATCTGTTTGGCCTCCTCCTTAATAACTTTATCAGCAGCAAATTCCTTCAAAAGTACATCGTACATCTCGCCATCTAACTTGGCCATAGGTTGCTTTTCTACTTTGTAACCTTTGGAGCCAAGAAAGTCGACAATGGTACTCATACCAATGTTCAATTCCTTTACCGCTTTAATTAATTTTATGGATTTGTCTTCTGACATTTATTAAATTTTCTCTCTAATTATCGCAAAAATACGATTTTTAATTTGTTATTCGGTTTTATTCAAACTCAGCCTGCAGAATTGATAAAACTTCTTTTACCGTTTCTTCTTCCAGGTCGGTACGTTTCACCAATTCGCCAACAGATAGCTGCAGTACTGATTTTGCCGTATCCAAACCAATGCGTTTAAATTCGTCCAATATCCAGCTGTCAATTTCGTCTGAGAATTCTTCGATGTCCACATCCTCATCGTGCTCATCTGCCTCGCGGTAAACATCAATTTCATAGCCTGTCAATTTACCTGCCAGTTTTATGTTATGGCCTCCACGGCCGATGGCCAATGATACCTGATCTGGTTTTAAGTAAACTGCAGCGGTTTTTTTATCGTCATCAAGCTTAATTGATGTGATCTTGGCCGGAGACAAAGCACGCTGTATATACAGTTGTATGTTGTTGGTGTAGTTAATTACGTCAATGTTCTCGTTCTTCAACTCTCTAACGATACCATGGATACGTGAACCTTTCATACCTACACAAGCACCTACAGGGTCAATACGGTCATCATATGATTCAACAGCAACTTTTGCACGCTCGCCCGGTTCACGAACAATCTTTTTGATAGTAATTAAACCATCAAAGATCTCCGGTACCTCAAGCTCAAACAAACGTTGTAAAAACTCAGGGGCAGTACGCGAAATGATGATCTTAGGATTGCTGTTCATCATATCTACTTTGCTAACAACTGCACGTACGCTGTCGCCTTTTTTGAAGTAGTCGGCAGGGATCTGCTCTGTTTTTGGAAGCAATAGTTCGTTACCTTCATCATCAAGCACCAAAGTTTCTTTTTTCCAAACCTGGTAAACTTCACCGGTAACAATCTCGCCAACGCGGTCTTTATATTTTTTGAAGATCTCGTCTTTCTCCAGTTCAAGGATCTTTGAAACCAGCGTTTGGCGTGCCGCCAAAATAGCACGGCGGCCGAAGCTTTCTAAAGTGATCTGCTCAATAAAGTCGTCGCCAACTTCCAGGTCAGGGTCAATAGTGTGTGCTTCTGCCAGTTCAATTTCCAGGTCATCATCCTCGCTAAAACCATCTTCCATTACGGTACGCGTGCGCCATATCTCTAAGTCACCGTTATCGGTGTTTACAATTACGTCGCAATTTTCGTCTGTTCCGTATTTTTTCCTGATCATGCTTCTGAAAACGTCTTCCAGTACGCTCATCATGGTTGGGCGGTCAATATTCTTGAAGTCCTTAAACTCCTGAAAAGAATCAATTAAATTAATATTGCTCATCTTCTCTTATTACTTGAATGATATTAAAACTTTTGTTTCTGTTATTTTATCAAGCGGGATAGTACTCTCTACTATCTCTGCCTTTTTACCTTTTTGCTTTATGGTCTCTTCTATCTGAATGGCTTCATCACCTGCAGCCAATAATTTACCTTCGCGCTTAGTGCCGTCATCCATTTTAATGCTTAAACTACGGCCAATGTTTTTGGTAAACTGCCTTTTTAACTTAAGAGGGGCATCAATACCCGGCGATGACACTTCCAGGTTGTAAGCATTCTCTATCACGTTTTCTTCCTCGAGATGGAAACCAACGTGGCGACTAATGGCAGCACAATCTGCAATGCCAACACCGTTATCACCATCAACCAGGATGATGAGTTTTCCGTTGGAATGCATTTTTACATCAACCAGGAAAACGTGTGGCAGTTCAGCTATCTTCTCTTCAACCAGCTCTGTTACTCGCTTTTCAATATTCATTATCGTTGTGTTTTCGTCCCACATTAAGGCAGGAAAAATTGGTCGATAAAATAAAAGAGGGGACACACTGCCCCCTCTTTTTTAATTTTCAATGCAAATATAATATGTTTTTTACGGATTTGCAAACCCCTTAGGGCTTAAAAATCAAATCAATGTATTTTAGGTTACCGATGCGGGCATGGCCCTTTATATAATCAGACAGGTGGTTAGCTACATCCGGCTGATAGTTACGCACAAAATAGGTTTTTCCTTTTACGAAAGGCGTATCGGGTGTAAACAAAACTACCGAGTCCTGCACCTGGTATTTGCCCGGCTGCACCGGCTGGTAGTTTTTCAGATCGGTATCTGCCAGCATATTGTAAACTGCTATCAGGCTTTGCCACACCCTTGTATTGGTGTTTCTTGATATTTCGCCGATGATCTGCCTGTCGAGTCCTCTGAATTGTATGGAACGATGATTAGCTGTTACAGATAACTCAACCGTTGAAGTAAGCTTTTGAGGCTTAGAACAAGCGGTTAGCAATGCGATCAAAAGGAAATATTGCTTTTTCATATCCTATTTATCTGATTTAGGAACAGGCAACCTTAGCCCGCTTTTAACAATATCCATACAAATGGATGATTTAAACCGCTGGATGCCCGGGTTGTTAAAGAACAATTCATGCGTAAGCGTTTCGTATTCTTTCATGTTATGCACCACCATTATCAGGATAAAATCGGCCTCGCCGGTTACGTAGTAGCATTGCTGCACTTGTGGGGTTTGCTCAAATTTGCGCTTGGTTTTGGTGACAAATTCTACTTTATCGGTCTCCATTTCTACCTGCACCAAAATGGTAATGAGCTGGCCCAGATGTTCAGGGTCTAATACAGCAATATCTTTTTTGATAACCCCCATCTCGCGCATACGCACAATGCGGCGTTGCACCGCAGGCGCCGATAGGCCAATGGTATTACCTATCTCGCGCTGCGAGGCCATGTTGTTTACCTGCAGTATTTCCAGAATTTTATAATCGAAGGCGTCTAAATTTTCCATTTGTTACTTAAAAACGAAACAAACTTGCACAAATCACTTAAAAACGAGTAAAAAATGCAAGATATGCAATTTATTTTTGCGCAATGGCAAATCAAACCAACAATAGCAAAGGAGTTATAATGGCAATAATAGCTGCAACCCTATGGGGTGTATCCGGCACTTGCGGTCAGTTTTTATTCCAACAACGTGATATCAGTGTAGAATGGCTGATGTCTGTGCGTATGCTGGGTGCCGGCGGCATATTGTTACTATTTGCTTTGATAAAAAAAGACAAAGATATACGCCACATCTGGCTGGATAAATCATCGCGCAGCAAACTGCTTATGTTTGGCATTTTTGGTATGCTTACGGTGCAATACACCTACTTTGCTGCCATTAAATTTTCAAATGCAGCAACAGCAACTATCCTGCAATTTTCTGCGCCGGTGATGATAGCCATTTACCTGGCCGTACGCCATGGACAGAGACTGGTTAGACAAGAGTACTTCGCTATATTTTTAGCGGTATTGGGTACGGTGTTGCTGGTTACGCATGGTAATATCGGTGCGTTAAATATCTCGCCGTTGGCTTTTGGGTTGGGGATGGCATCTGCGGTTAGTTTGGCAACTTATACTTTGTTACCTGTGCCATTACTGAAAAAATTCAGCGCGGTTAGCGTTATTGGCTGGGGATTGTTCATTGGCGGCATTGCCATCTCATTGGTTAAAGCGCCATGGAAGCCCGACGGCATCTGGGATATTTACACCTATGGCAATACGCTGTTTGTGGTGATCTTCGGCACACTATTCCCGTTCTATTTGTATCTGCAGGCGGTACACCTTATTGGTGGACAAAAAGCCAGCGTGCTTACCTCTGCCGAGCCGCTTTCAGCAACGCTGATATCGGTTGCCTTATTAGGGTTATCATTTAAGCTGATGGATTGGGTGGGTGCCTTGCTGATCATCGCTACGGTATTTATTCTATCAATGAAGAAGGTAGCTGCAGAAATTCAGCAGGAAGCTTAAACTCCGTTCGCATATAGAATTAAAAAAAGCCGCAATAACTTGCGGCTTTTTTGTTTCATTTTCCTTTTAGAGTTTCTTCAAATAATTTGTAGATGCGTTTATATTCATCAGTCCAGCTGCTGGGTTGTTCAAAACCGTGGTCTTCAACCGGGAAGGGAGCCAACTCCCAGTTCTCTTTGTGCAACTCTATTAATCGCTGGCTCAGGCGCACAATATCCTGGAAATTTACGTTCTGATCAACCATGCCATGGCACATCAGCAGGCGGCCTTTCAGTCCATCAGCAAAATAGATAGGTGAGCTTTGGCGGTAGGCTTTCTCATCATTATAGGGCTCGTTGAGGATGTTTGAAGTATAGCCGTGGTTGTAATGCGCCCAATCTGTTACCGAACGCAAGGCAGCACCTGCGGCAAAAACACCGGGTTTGGTAAACATAGCCATCAAGGTCATGAAACCACCGTACGAGCCACCGTACATACCGATGTGCTTGGCATTAACACCGTATTTTTCAACCAGCAGTTTAGCACCATCTACCTGGTCGTCCAGATCAGCACCGCCCATGTAGCGGTAAATACCTGTGCGGATGTCGCGCCCATAACCCGAGCTGGCGGTGTAGTCGATATCGATCACTACATAGCCATTATCTGTAAGCAGGTTGTTGAACATATACTCGCGGAAATAGCTGCTCCACCAATAATGCACGTTTTGCAGATAGCCCGCGCCATGTACAAATATCACGGCAGGCTTAGCAGGGTCGGCATTTTTAGGCACATAAACACGCGCATAAATATCTTTTCCGCTGCGGTTCTTAAAGCTGATCACTTCAGGCTCTCTCCATTGTAAGAGTTAAACTCCGGTGTGGTTGAACGGGTGACCTGAATGGCCTGCGCGCCGGGCTTATTGGGCTGCACATAAAGCTCCCATGGTTTGTTAGAATATGAATAGCGTATAGCCAGCCATTTCTCATCGGGCGAAAGCGTTACTTCGTTACCGCCTTTCGTGGTTGTTAGTTTAACCGGGGCTCCGCCTGAAACCGGGATCCTGTAAAAGTTGGTAATGCCAGGGTGCTCGATGTTGGCAGTGAAGTAGAATGTCTTTTTATCGTTCGATAGTTGCAGCGTTTGTACTTCCCATTTACCCGATGTGAGTTGTTTTTTTGAGCCGCTTACTAAATCGGCCATATAAAGGTGCGAGTAGCCGCTTGCCTCGCTTTGGTAATAGAAATGGGTATTATCGGTAAAACCGAGGCTGCTGTTACCGAACCAAGCACCCGTGCCGGGGCCGCCTATCCAGGCGTCATCATGCTGACGGTCGAGCAGGGTAAGTTTGCCGGTTTCGGCATTCAGTTTCATCAACCAGCGGTCTTTGTTATCCTGTGCATCCACATTTACGATGGCGTATTTACCGTCAGGGCTCCAGTAGGGGCCAACAATATCTACTTTACGTTCTGCATCGGCCTTTTTCATAGCGGCCAGCTCTTTAGGGTAATTTTTGTAGAAATCGGGAATGTCTTTTATCCCGGGAATGTCCTTCGTGATCACTTTGTAAACACTGTCGCGTTTTGTATCAAAAATAAACAGCTCGTATGATTGCTGTGGCGCGCCCACTTTGGTGCGGTTCGGGATATCCTCGGTAAAGCCTGATGAGGTTACATAGTTGGGTACAATGCCATTTTTAGCGCCTTCGGCAGATTGGGTTAGGCGATAGGTAACATACCTGCCATCCGGACTAAGCTGCTGAAAGTTTACCCGCTTATCGCCAATGGCGATCTCTTTTAGCTTATCGCCTTTTAATTCCACCCTTTCAATCGAATCAAGCTTTTTGTCTTTCGCTTCCTTTTTGATGATGTCGAATAACTCAAGCTGTTGCTTCTTTAGCCAGGCGGCCTGCTCGTTATCCTTTGATGGCTTTTTGTCACTTGTGTTTTTAACAAAGTTGGTAAGCTGTACCAGCTCTCCCTTTGCCAATTTCAGGCAGTAAAGGTTGTTCTCGCGGGTAAAGATGATAGCTGTTTCATCAGCATTAAATGATGGCGCACTTTCTCGATCGGTAGTATTGGTGAGTTGTGTGGATTTTCCGCTTGGTAACTGATACAGGAAAACGTCGCCATCTTTCTCATATACTTCCAGCGTGCGGGCCCGGTTCCACTTACCATCGGCGGGGATGTCGCGGCGCTCGTCTAAACTCACCTTTTGGGGCTTAGTATTAGTTGGGGTTATGGCGAAGCTTTCGTCGCGCTCTGCCTTGTCAGGATTCCAGTCGAAATATATTTTTTTGCTATCTGCACTCCAGCGGATATTAGAGGGAGATGTCCCCATCCATTTCGGGTCGCGCATAATTTTTTCAACAGTAAGCGGGCCAAGGGTCTGCGCCATAGCGCCCGTTGTAAATAGTACCAACAACGGGGTAAAAATCTTTTTCATGATAAGAGCAGTTAGTCGCCGCAATTTAGCACTTTAATAAAGATTGCTGTTTGTATTGGGCTAATTGTTACAAAATGGAGTTTAGCGGATAAGTGAGTGCAGAATAAAAAGATTTTCCTTTTATCAATATAAAGAGCATGGATAAGCACGAACCTCTGCAAGGCAAGGAATCAAAGTTGTCATGGTGAGCTTGTCGAACCACTCATCGCGCGGAGAGGTCTTCGACAAGCTCAGACTGACAATAAAATTTCTTATAAAAAAGGCCGCAGGATTAGCTGCAGCCTTTTCAATATCAATTTGATGGTTCTTATTTAAGCGCTTCGCCTATGGCGGTACCAACGTTTCCGTTTGGTGCCTGGATGTGCAATAGTTCTGCAACGGTTGGTGCAATATCTGTCATGTGGATTTCGCGGGTAAGGCTGCCATGTTTAACACCCCAGCCCATAAATACCAGCGGGATATGCGCGTCATAAGGGTTCCAGGTGCCGTGTGTTGTGCCTGTTTGCCCATGGCCGCTGTACCATCCGGGTTTTAGTATGATCTGTATGGTGCCACTGTGCTCGGGATTATAACCATTCTGGATACGCTCTTTTAATGCCGCCGGGATATTGGCTTCCTGTACATGCTGCATATCTACAGCATAAGCTATCTCGGGCTGTGTCATCAGATATTGGATAACATCCGATTTAACAGCATCATCATTTGCTTTTTGTTTGTGCAATTCAGCATAGTTGAAGTTTACCTGGTAGTTATTAAAGCTTATCACCCCTTTTTTAACACCGTATTTATCTTCAAGCATTTTATTAACGTTATTCACAACAGGCCCATCATTCCAAGTGCCTGCAGGAACTTTATGATCTATCAGGAAGTTGGCATTATGCGCTGCACCATGGTCGGCGGTGAGGAAAACGGTGTAGTTACCTTTGCCCACTTTACTATCAAGATACGTGAAGAAAGCTGCCAGATCTTTATCAAGGCGCAGGTAAGTATCTTCTGCCTCAACAGAGTTTGGACCAAACTGGTGGCCTACGTAATCGGTTGAAGAAAGGCTCACGGCCAGGAAGTCGGTTACTACATTTTTACCGAGGTTTTCGCCTTCAACAGCGGCGCGGGCAAGGTCGAGAGTCATACTATTACCGTATGGGGTGGAGCGGACAAGTCCGGCATTGCCTTTGTAAAGTGTTGATGTTTTGATGGGGAAAGTTGGCGATTCGGTACCGCTAAATTTACCTTCGTGGCGAGGGCTGTTATCCGGCTCGCTTTGTACGTAGGTGTTGATAGGGTACAGGGTATTCCAATCCATGTTCAGATACTTCTCGGCAGGTTTACCGGCGTTGAAAGTTTTAACCCAGGCCGGCAGATCGGTCATGTAATAAGTACTGCTTATCCAGCTGCCATTAGCATCATCAAACCAGTAAGCCGCATTAGCTGCATGGCCGGCGGGAAGGATACCCCCACGGTCTTTTAACGCTATGCCAATAACTTTTGAGCGGAAGTTTGTGGCAAAACGCAACTCATCAGTAACCGTAGTAGCCAGCATATTGCGTGGCGACATTTTGCCTGCTTTTGATGTGCTGCCAACTGCAACCACGGTACTATCATCCGTACAATAAACAGATTTACCGGTTGCCTGAACAATGAAGTCGTTACCGGCAATACCATGGATAGATGGGACAGAACCTGTATAGATACAGGTGTGGCCAGCGGCCGTAACGGTTGGGATGTAAGGGATCAGCGTGTTTTCGCAGGTAAACCCTTCGTTAAGCATGCGCTTAAAGCCGCCGGTTTGGTAACGGTCATAATAACGATATAAATAGTCCCAGCGCATTTGGTCTACCACAAGGCCAACTACCAGCTTCGGCCTTGGCAATGCTGTCGACGGGGTTACGGTTGCTTTTTTTGTTTGTGCCGATGAGCTGAAGATGGCTGCGGCTAATCCTAACGAAAGCAGTATTTTTCTCTTCATAAACATGAGTGTGGGTAAAAGGCAAATATCATATTTTGTAAATACAAACAATGTGATATTTATGTTATAATGGTGTTACATAAGGGCAAATCCTATGTCATTCTGAGCTTGTCGAAGACCTTTTCACGCGATGAGTGGTTCGACAAGCTCACCATGACAGATCTTTTTAATTAGTCCAAAAAGGTCAATAACGCATGTTGACTGGCGGTATGGATATCGCGCCAAACGCGATTGAGTTCGGTGTCAGGAGAAGCAGCAAGCAAGCCGCAATAGGGGTAAAGTTCATCAACCGTTTCGCGGGCTATGCGGGCCAGGATACGGCTGGTGCGGCTAACCTCTTTCAGCTGGTTTTTATCTTCGATGTCTCTCCAGGATTGATTAACTGCATCAAAGAAAGCTAAGCGCGCGTCATTCAACAAAATAATTGCAGATTCGCGAGCTTCCATCATCAGTTCGGCGTTGGTTTCGCTTACACGACGCAGATTGGTGGCTTTAAACTCAAACGCCTCTTTGCAAAGATCGACGAAGTTTACGGCCATGCCGGATAGGTTGGCTGCCAGCGTAGCTTCTGCTAATTGCAGAAAAGGATAGTTGTAGATCGGTTCGTCAATAAACGCCGCATCGGGCACTATCTCAAAACTGCGATTTTTATGTACGTGAACATTACTGATGCTGTATGCATCACTGCCAGTGGCAACCATGCCCATATATTTCCAGCCGCTTTGGAGTTGCACATCGGCTTTATCCAAAACGAATGAGCGGATAAGCGGTGCGTCGTCAATAGTCAACGGATTTCCTGCAGCATCTACAATACGGCAATTAATGGTAATATGCGTTGCATGATGCACGCCGCTGGCGTATTTCCAGCTGCCATTAATGATATAGCCATCGCCTTGTTCTGTAGCTGTACCGGTATCGGCACCGCTTCCTGCAAGGCAAGCTTTTTTGTCTTTAAAGATCTGTTGAGCAACTTCAGGCGCTATAAATCCGCCGAAAAAACCGGCACCGCTACAAAGCGTAACCACCCAACCCAAACTACCATCCGCCCAGCTTAAGGCTTCTTCTGTTTTGATAAGCTGAGGCAATGTAAATTGTAAGCCACCGTAAGCCTGCGGCACCAGCATATTAAACCATTGTCGCTGATAAACCAACTCCAGTTGTTTGGGGTGGAGCTTGCCTAAGGCTTCGGCCTCGGGTGCGTATTCTCTTATGGTTTTTACCGCATCGGTATCTAATAATTCTGATGGATGATGGATCATGCCCGTTCTCCTTTCGCAATTTTACGCCAGTCGAGGTACCCGAAAATGGCTACCACGAATAGGACAAGGGTTAACACCGAGAACATTACCAGATGCTTATGGAACAGCAGTGGGATGGCAAACAGGTTACTTACATTCAGCAGCAGCCAGTTCTCTACCTTTCGCCTTGCCAGCAGCCACATGCCCGCCCAGGCGGTTGATGATACCCATGCATCCATTATCGGTACGGTTGATGGTGTGTATTTGGTAAGTAGCAAATAAAGCAATCCCCAACCAACGAATGAGATAAGCAGGGTGATGATCCACTCTTGTCGCGAAGCAAAGATTACTTTTACCTGCGGCTGGCCGCGTTTTTTTATCCAGTGGTACCAGCCGTAAACACTCATTACTACGTAGTAAACGTTCAGCAAGCTTTCGGCAAAAAGGTGGGCGTTCAGCAACAGGTAAATAGATAACAAAGTGGCGGCTATACCGGTTGGGTACAGCCCCACTTTGTTGGCCCGCGCAAGCAGCACTTCGGCAACACCTAATATCACAGCCAGCCACTCTAATACCGAAGTAGCCTTAACCTGCTCTAAAAATAAATGTCCCCAGTTCTCCATCACTTAAAAACTAACGGTTACAGATGTCATGAAATTCCTTTTGGCCTGTGCAAAAAAGTAGTTATAATTAACCACTTGCCCGCCTTCAATATCAGGGTAAGTTGCGCCGTTGGCCTCGTATTCTTTATTGAAAATGTTGTTCACCTGCACGCCCAGGGCTATGTTTTTAACATGCTTAACCACAAAATTGTAACGCAGGCGCAGATCGCTTACAAAATAACTTTTCAGCAGGCGGTCGCGCACAAAGCGGTTATCACCCGTCGCCGGGAAACCGGTTGGGTTAGTATTCATGGTGTTATCCAGGTACTGACTGCTGATATATTTGTTCAGCAAAGCGATCTCGCCGCCCTTTACCGGGGCGTAAGCTATCTCCCCCGAGGCAATGAACGATGGAGAGTAGGCGATATCCGTTTTTTTCAGAAATATCGGCACCTGGGTATCGTCGTCGTAGTTATTAAGCAGCTGCGTGTAGTTTTTGATTTTATTGGCGCTTAACGTAGCGGTTGCACCAATACTCAGTTGTTTGGTAGCCTGTACGCGGCCGTCAAACTCAATACCTGCACGGTAGCTGTCATCCACATTTACCCGGGCAGGCGAGCCTACATCGTTCAACGCACCGGTTAATATCAGCTGGTTTCTGTACAGCATGTAAAACAGGTTAATGCCGCCTTTAAATACATCGCCGGCGGTGCGGTAACCTGCTTCAAAATCATGCAGGGTCTCTGGTTTAGGGCGACTGGCAGGTGTCGAGTTGGTATAATCGTCGCGGTTTGGCTCGTGGTTACCCACTGCGTATGATGCGTAGACATTGCTGTTCTCGTTAAGCACGTAGGTTATACCCGCTTTCGGGTTAAAGAAATTAAGCGTGGCATTCTGCTGTACGTTGTTCAGGTTCCTGTCATACCCCAAGAACGAGTAGTAAATACGGCGGTATTGCATATCGGCATTCAATATTACATCGCCTAAGCGCCACTCACCGCGAGCAAAAATGTTGAAATCGTTTTTCTTTGCGTTATCGCGGTAATACTCGTAATTGGGTGGGATACCTTCCCCTTTTTCGGTGTAAAGGATGTTGCCATAGTGTGCGCCTTTGTACTCGTTATAAGCACCACCAAGTGTAAAATTTAAATTGGCTTGGGGGTTATATTTTAATGCATACGTAACACCGTAAAAATAATTATCCAACCAACGGCGGCGCGCAAGGTTAGTGGTGTCGCTTGCCGGTGTTGGTGCCGTTAAACCGTAATTAGCAATCAAATCATTGTTTTTGTACTCTTCATAATAACCCTTACCACGGGTGTAGTGTAAAGCGCCGCTGAAAGATATTTTATCCGACAGTTTTTGATCATACAACAATTGGTAATGGTTCTGCAGGTAATCATCAACCTGGTCGGGGTAGCGTTTGCCGCCATCCATTAAACCAAGCTCGTTATAGGTACGGTGGTTTGGGATGGTGTTATCGCCGATGATATAATCCGGGATGCCGTTCCATGCCTGGAAGGTGCGTTCTTTGCCCGAGAAGATGTTAGCGCGCAACGTACTGTTCTTACCATAGTAAGCACCACTCACAAAGTACGATTTAAGATTTGATGATGCCGCATCAATATAACCGTCAGATGTGATCTGCGACAGTCTTCCATCCACGGCAAATTTACCACCCATTAAACCGGTGCCAAAATTCAGCGTATTTTTAAACGTATTATATGAGCCGGCCGAACTGCTGATATCGGCATAACCGGTATCGCGGCGGGTGGTGGTTTGGATGTTGATACTCCCGCCAAAAGCGCCTGCACCATTGGTTGATGTACCTACACCGCGCTGCACCTGAATGTTATTTACAGACGATGCAATATCCGGCAGGTCTACAAAGAACGATCCCTGGCTTTCCGAATCGTTGTACGGGATGCCGTTAATGGTTACGTTTACCCTGCTGGCATCGCTGCCGCGGATACGGATACCGGTGTAACCCACGCCCGCACCGGCGTCAGAAGTTACCACAACCGATGGCGTTTGGTTAAGCAGGTAAGGCAGATCCTGCCCGAAGTTATTCTTCTGCAGATCTTTTTTGCTTAGGTTGGTGAATGCCGTTGGCGATGTTTTATTAGCGCGTGTGGCAGTTACCGTCACTTCCTCAGTTGTAAAAACGTTATTGGTTAATACAAAATTGAGCGTTTGGTTTCCGCTTAGCGTTATGCTTTTTGTCGCTAATTGATAGCCAATAAAGCTGGCTTTTACCTCATACGTACCGGCTGGCAGATCGTTGATGGTGTAGCTGCCGCGGCCATCGGTTTGTGTGTTGATGTTTGGATTAGTAACAGAAACGGTAGCGCCGGCCAAAGCCGCGCCGGATTGATCGGTAATTTTCCCGGTGATGGAAAATTGGGCTGATGCCACAACAGGCAACAGCAGGGCCACAAGGGCCACAAACAAGTTTTTCAAAATGTGTTGAACAATAAAATTAGTTAAACTAACCGCAGTCAGGGTAAAGCTGCAGCATAATTAACTTTTTACCTCTCCCTACGCCGGCATTACCCGGATCAGGTGCGTGTTTCAAGTCGATAGTCGTAAGTTTTTAGTCAAAAGCCCGGATCCTGACTTAAGACTTAGAGCTTTAGACTCCGTGCTCAAACACTGGGTATGATCTCAGCCTGTCTTTCAGTTTGATTTTACTCAAAGCAAGGCACCCCTTGAGAATATTAATGCGCAAATATAGCTTTTGATTTTTTAAATGCAAGCGAATGATCGTGGACGCGCATTATCGACGTTTCTGCAAACCGCAAACCGGCTACTGCCAACTAAGAAAAATCACGGGAACTTGTAAAGCACACCAAGCGATAAGCCTTCGGTGCCTTGTACATCATTGATACCGGTATTTTTATCAAATAACAGGGTGCCGTTGATAGATACGTTTATAAGGCGGTTAACTTTGGCAGCTAACACAGCATCTAAACGGTGGCGGGTATAGCTTAACGGTTGCCCATACGGGATAAACATCTCGTAGCGGGTGTTGAGGTGCATATTCTGCGCTATGTCTTTATCAAAAATAGCAACTGCCTGGAATGCTATATCCGTACGGACGCTTTTCCCTTTTTTAACGCCAAAAGCCTCTAATTGATCCGGAGCGTAGATATTATCATCAAGCACAAATGTTTGGCGGGCGGTACCTGTACCTAAACGCAAATCAAAATACGAGGTCGGCTTATACTCAAAACCGACAGACTCTGTTAAATAACCCGGTGCCATAAAATTTGAGATCTGCGTAGGCGGCACGGCGTTGTTAGCATCGTAATTGTAACCCTTATCAAACTGCGACTCAAAGCTCAACGCACCGAAGAAAAACCAGTGTTTTGACATTTGCGTAGCCAGTTTGTTATCCCAGAAAATACGGTCGTTGGTTTTGCGGGATCCTAAACCTTTGCTCTTAGATTTTCCGTATTGCAGGTTTAATTCAGAGACATAACTAAATGGGGCCTTGTTATATTCGGTATGATATATAAAAGTAGAACCTATTGCGATAGACGATACACCACCCGCAGAATAGTTATTGGTAAAGGCAGCCTGGTTAAAATTTAACCCAAAAGTGATGGCTTTTCGCCAGTAACTCACTTTATAATCAAGCATGGTAACCGGTATCAGTTCCTGTTTTATTTCTAAAGAAGTTGGCGGTACGGGTATGGCGTTCTTTTTTGTGTTGATGCGGTATTTGTTAAGTAGAGCGGTATCTATCTTAACGGTATCTTTTTTTGCAACCGTATCGGTAGTTTGGGCTGATGCCCCAACTGCAAAGGTGAATGACAGTAAAAGAAGCTTAATACCGGTTTTCAACATGTCACAAATAAAAAGCAAAAATCTCTTATTTCATCGTATTAATTAAAAATAGCTTAGAAATGTGCAGAATTTCCGCGTATTCAAGTAATTGAAGTTATGCTCGTTGCGATAAGCCTCTCTCTCAAAAGCAATGTTCATGTAGGCTTTATGATGGTTCTTATACCTTAACAGGTTAAAGAGATAGTTTAACAAATACAGAAGGTAAAAGGGTAGTATCAACAATTCCAGTTGCTGCCGCAGGTGGATACGCTCGTGGTTGATAAAAGCTTTATCGTACTTAAATCTTTGTTCTTTCAGCAAAATAAACGGATATAATGCCATTCCGCCAACCCGCATAAACGGGACGATGATGACGATCAATTTACGTCTAATTTAATCTCGGGAAGAGGCGCTATCTCATATGATCGTGGCCGGCGCAGGTAGCGTTTAAGGTTGGTACGGATATAAGAAACAAACTCATAGTCGCCCGCCGTGGTTACCAGGTAATAACCGGGGCGGTACTTTTGCATAAAGTCGGTAAGTTTAGGTTCTTCAAGATGGGTGATTCCTTGCACAAATGCTTTATTAAAGCGGTAATCAATAACCTTTTGCTTGTATTCGGCATCAATGATCCCTTTTAGCTTTTCGGCATTGCGGCCGCTTTTACTAAAGGCATTGTAAATGGCATCAATGCCAAAACCTACACCACCCGGGCCAAGGCTAAGCAGATCGGGGTTAGCAGATGAACCATAGATTTTGCTATACTCGCGCTTGGTATTTTCCAGCTGCTTTTCTGGTGTAAGGTTCTTACCTTTAACCGTAACTTCCATCAATTGTATAGCTATCGGCTTCAAATATATCGCCAATGATTCGTAGTTTTTAACCGCGACGGTATCACTAAAGTGTTCTGGTTGGTTAAACACCAGTTTATCGCCTACTTTAGCCTGTATTTCAAACTCGCCTTTAAACGTATTATAAACTGATTTGCCTGATGTTAAGTTGGTAACGCTCACCCTGGCAATACGGGCATTGCTGTTTTTATCAAATACTATCCCGCTCACCGTTGTTTGTGCATAAGCGGTAAAACATAGCATTAATAAAAAGGGGATGAGCCATAACTTCATTTGGGATTTTAAAGTTACAGTTTTGCTGCGCGATGATTTATTCTTTAACAATCTTTAACACACTATTTCACTACTACCAGTTTCTGGCCAATCTTTATGCCGCTATCGGGCAATTTATTAAGCTCTCTAAGGTCGTCAACGGTGATACCAAAACGTTTGGATATACTGTATAGTGTGTCTCCCTGCTTTACAGTATAAATTTTATCGTCGGGTGGGGTTTTAGTGATGCTGTCCTGTTGTGGTGTGTTGGCATTATCGTTTATCTCGCCAAGTACACGATCTTCGCGTTTTATTTTGGCAAGTTCCCCTTCAGGTCTGTCGTACTGGTCTAACTGATATTTGGTAATAATGTTGATAAGCAGTTGAGGGTATCTTGGATTTGTAGCGTAACCGCAGGCTTTAAGGCCATAAGCCCAGCCATTGTAGTCGTTCTTATCCAATTCAAAAAGGCGTGCGTAGTTTTTCTTCTTTAAAAATTCAGAGTGATCGCGGAACGATTCTTCGGGGTTTGCATAAACACGAAAACAATCATTCTCATTATCAACATTTTTATAATAGCTTTCGCCTGTCCAGGTGCTGCCGCATTTTATACCGAAGTGGTTGTTTGCAAATTTAGCCAGGTCGCTATTGCCCGAGCCGCTTTCAAATAAACCCTGCGCAAGCGTTATACTTGCAGGTATGCCATAGGCATTCATTTCCTGTATGGCAATATCCTTAAAGCGGTCTATGTACTCAAGCGAAGTAAGATCTTTATGGGCGGCAATGCTTTCGCGGTTACGCTTTTGAATTGCTTTATTGTTTTTGCCGGCTTTGCTGCGGCTGATGGTGCCTTTTTTTGCCGAACATGATGTGAAACAGAAAGCGGCAATTAATAAAATGAGAAGTTTACGCATCGAGTTTGCTTATAGCTGGCCAAACTTAAGGTTTTTAAATCGCGAAAAATTAATTGCTTGCTAATTCTGGCTTTTTAGCTGCTGTCGAATCCGGGTTTGGATCATCATCGTATTCATCGAGGCTGTATCTGTTAATAATACCCATTACCTGAGATGCCCACTTTTTGCTGCTGCAATAACCGCTGCGCTGTATCCCTTTGGCCCAGCCTTTATAATCGTATTGTGTAAACTTGTCTGCCAGGTGGCTAAACTGCTTACGCTCGGTCATGATGCGGGCAAAATCTTTGAAAGAATCCAGCACGCTATCGTACTTTTTGTAAGACGTACGAACTTTTTTGTTGCCTTTATAGTACACGGCACCACCGCCGCCTTTTACACCAAACTGGTTATTTAAATTTTTGGCAATTGCGCTTTTTCCGCTTCCGCTCTCATGCATAGCCACACCAAGGATGATACTTGCAGGTACGCCGGTCTCGTGCATAATGCGAATGGCATTATCTTTGAACTTCTCTATGTAAGATTGCGAAACGCTTTGAGCCGAAGCTATTGAAGTTGATGCAATTAATGCTGAAACTGAAAGAAGAGCAATAGTTAGGAGTTTCTTCATAATTTACTTTTTCCTGATGAGCAATAAGCCATCACGCACGGGTAGAATCAATTTTTCGGCCTGTGTGTTAACAGCTATCTGTTCATTTAGTTTGCGGAAGCTCTCGGTGTCGGCATCCTTTTGGGCATCGTCATACACCTTTCCTTTCCACAAAACGTTATCAATTATTATTAACCCTCCGGGTCTTAACTTATCAAGTACTAACTCAAAGTACTTAAAATTATTTCGTTTATCGGCATCTATAAATACGATATCGAAGTTATTTTCTTGTAAATCAGCCAATACACTCTCTGCAGGGCCAATATGGAGCCTTATTTTTTTATCCACATTTGTTGACTCGAAATGTGAATTAAGCATTTCCTCGTACTCAGCGTTAACTTCAATAGTATGTAAAATACCTCCGTCAACCAATCCTTCGGCCAAACAAATCGCCGAATAACCGGTAAAAGTTCCTATTTCTAAAATAAGCTTAGGCTGCATCATTTTGCTGAGCATGCTCAGCACCCTGCCCTGATAATGACCTGATAGCATATTAGCTTTCAGCATCTTCAGATGAGTATCCCGGTTTATCTTTTGCAACCCCAACGGCTCTGGGTCGCAATGGTTATCAAGGTAGCCTTGCAAGGCCGCGTCAAGAATTTCCATGGCGGCAAAGGTAAGAATTTTATTTTAATGGGGATTTGGGGCATCCGGGCCGTTTATCTTCGAACCTTGATTCGCTTGATTAGATGATTCCTTGATTTTAATACTCTTTTAGGATTTTGTTGTTATGAACTCGTTTGAATTGAAGGCTTTTCGATCCGAAATTAATAAGTAGACCTACCTCCATTTTGTAGGCCTCAAGATAATTCATGGCTTGGGCTAAGTGCACCTCTTCGAGATTAACTATTGCCTTTAGCTCAACCATAACTCCGTTTTCAACGAAAAAATCTACCCGTCTTGTGCCAATTTCTATCTCATCGTAATAGATTACCATATCCAACTCGCGGGCATAAGTCAAATTAGCTTTTGAAAACTCTATGCCTAAGGCTCTTTGATAAATAACTTCCTGAAACCCATTTCCTAAAACGCCATGAACTTTCATAGCGCAGCCAATAATTTTTTGAGTCAGCTCAGCATACTTCATCCACCAATATAGGAAATCAAGAAATCATCTAATCAAGCGAATCAAGGTTCAGAAGACATCAGCGTTTCTCCATCCAACTCTGCAGCAGTATCACCGCCGACACCGTGTCCACCAATTCCTTACTCTGCCTTGCTTTTTTGCCCATGCCACTTAGTGCAATGGCAGCCGAAGCCATTTTTGAAGTAAAGCGCTCATCCAGCATCTCGATCGGAATTTCAGGGAAAGTCTTTTTCAGCAAATTCACAAATCCTTTTACATGTATGGCCGATTGTGATGGCGTGTTATCCATTTGTTTGGGTTCGCCCACTATGAAGCGTTCAACTTGCTCAGCTTGCAGGTATTTTTTCAGGTAATCTATGATATGCATGGGGTGCACGGTATCCAGCCCGGTTGCTATTATTTGCATGGGGTCGGTAACGGCAATGCCGATACGCTTGGTGCCGTAGTCGAAGGCCATAATCCTCATGGCTTCGCAGATATGAGATGTGAGATTTGAGACGTGAGATAAACTGTCATTTCAATTGAAATCTTTGCCTCAAAGATAAGACAAAGCGCTTCTTGTCTCAAATCTCACATCTCATATCTAAAATCTAATCCTTACCTTGCACCAAATGCAGTTTAAAGAGATCATAGGGCAGCAAGAGGTAAAGCAAAGGTTGATCAATTCGGTGGTTGAGAACAGGGTGAGTCATGCCCAGTTGTTTTTGGGACCTGAGGGGTCGGGTTCTTTGGCTTTGGCTGTAGCCTATGCACAGTATCTGTCATGCGAGGATAAACAACCCGATGATTCATGCGGGGTTTGTTCATCGTGTCGCAAATACCAGAAACTGATGCACCCCGATCTGCATTTTTCATACCCTTTCTTTGCGAAGCATAAAGATGATAACGCCCTCACTTTTATTGAGCAATGGCGCGATGCATTCACGGCCAACCCATACCTCAGCCTCGACGTTTGGCGCGGATACCTGGATGCGGAGAACAAGCAAGCCAACATCAACATTGCCGAGTGCCACCAGATCATCAAGAAACTAAGCTTTAAACCCTTCGAGTCGGTTTACAAGATCCTGATCTTGTGGTTGCCCGAGTATCTGGATAAAGAGGGCAATGCTTTGCTGAAAGTGATAGAGGAGCCTCAGCCAAATACATTGTTTTTGCTGGTGGCCCAAAACCAAGATCAGATATTGAACACCATCCTCTCGCGTACCCAGCTTGTTAAAATTCCTTGTTTAAATTATGAGGATATCGAAACCGAGATGCTTACCCGCCACCACCAAACAGAAACGGCGGCTGCAGAGATAGCGTACCTGGCCAACGGCAACATGACCGAGGCATTGGGCATGTTACAGCAGGACACCAAAAGCTACCACGAACTTTTTGTGCAATGGCTGCGCTTATGCGTAAGTAACAAAGGCCTCGAGGTATTGAGCTTTGTGGAACAGGCTGCCAAGATGGGTCGTGAGAATCAGAAGAATTTTATAAGATACGGAATAAGCTTTTTGAGAGAATGCTGCCTTTTACGCGCCGGTGCAGAGCAAATTGTTAAACTGCCCGAGCATGAAATGGAAATGGCCAAAAAGATGTCGGGCGTGATCAATCTGGGTATGGCACAGGCGGTGATCAGCGAGCTTGAAACGGCGCATTACCATATAGAAAGGAATGCAAACCCTAAAATCTTGTTTTTAGACGTATCTTTACAGATTATAAAAATATTACATTTGAAAATTGTCCCCGAGGGGAATCACTATATACCGAACTAATTATGGGATGTGGAAGTTGCTCATCCGGCGGATGTACGCCGGCAGGCTGCAAAAGTAATGGCTCATGCCTTACTAACGGTTGCGCCAAACTTGATGTACACGATTGGCTGTCGCACATGGACATGCCAACTAACTATAAGCCCTTTTCGATCATAGAGGTAAGATTTAAAGGATCGAGAAAGGAGTTTTTTCATAACAACGACAATATCTACCTGGAGAACGGCGACCTTGTTGCCGTAGAGACCACAACAGGTGGGTATGATATCGGCCACGTTTCTATAACCGGCGAACTGGTGCGTATGCAAATGCATAAGCGCCATGTTAAAGAGGCTGATGTTGTTAAAAAGATCTATCGCCGAGCTACACCTGCCGACGTAGATAAGTGGAAAGCCGCCAAAGATCTGGAATGGGAAACCATGCACAAATCTCGCACGCTGGCACTTAACCTCAACTTATCGATGAAGATAAGCGATGTAGACTACCAGGGCGATAAAACCAAAGCCACCTTTTATTATACAGCCGAAGGCCGCGTTGATTTCAGGGAGCTGATCAAAAAAATGGCCGAGGCGTTCCGCATCCGTATCGAGATGCGCCAGATAGGTATGCGCCAGGAAGCAAGCCGTTTAGGCGGCATCGGTTCTTGTGGCCGGGAGCTTTGCTGTAGTACCTGGTTAACCGATTTTAAAACGGTTTCTACCGCTGCCGCGCGTTATCAAAACCTCTCCTTAAATACCCTTAAGCTTGCAGGTCAGTGCGGTAAATTAAAATGCTGCCTTAACTATGAGCTGGATACTTATATGGACGCGCTGAAACACATACCGGATAACGTGAATGTGTTGAAGACCCAGAACGGTGACGCTCGTTTGCAAAAAACCGACATCTTTAAACGCATGATGTGGTTCAGTTTCCCTGGTGCCGAATCATGGATACCGCTGCCTATTAAACGCGTTAAAGAGATACAGGCACTCAACAAAGAGGGTGTATTGGTTGAAGACCTTGGTGAAGTGATCGAGGTAGAAACCAAACCGGCAAAAGTACTTGACTACGAGAATGTTGTTGGTCAGGACAGCCTTACCCGTTTGGATGAGCGCCGCAACAAAAACAAACAAAAGCAAAAAAACCGCGACAACAACCGCCGTGGTGGCGATCAGCAAGCCAAACGCCCTGAAAATAATAATAACAACCGCCAGCAAAACCAACCTCGTCCCGAAGGCAAACAGCAGGGCGAAGACGGTGGCAACCGTCCGCAACAACAGAATAACAGGCCCAACCGCCCGCAACAGCCTCAACAGGCCCAGGGAGAACGCGCCGAAGGCGCTCAGAACAGCGGGCCAAGACCTGAGGGTAGCGGCAACAATAATCGCAACCGTAACAGAAGGCACCGTGGCAACCGCGGTGGCGGCGGTAATCAGGAGCGTGGCAACAGTGCACCACCACAAAACCCGCAGTAATATATGGCAAGGTTAAAAGCTTTATTATTAGGGTTGATGGCAGCGGCAATTGCCCAGGGTTGTTCAGATCCTGCACGGGTTATGGACGATAACACCGAAATAGCCAACCATAACTGGTCGTACGTTAACCGGGTTAAGTATGATGTTGATATTGCTGATAACAACATCCCTTACAACCTGTATTTTAACGTTCGTGTAACGGGTAACTACCGCTATTCCAATATGTTTACGCTGGTAAAAATGACCTCTCCGGGCAAGAAAACGCTGGTTACCCGTTACGAATTTAAGCTTGCCAAACCCGATGGCGAGTGGCTGGGCAGCGGTACCGGCAATATGTATAGTTACCAGATCCCAATCCGCAAGGCATTCAAATTCCCTGCAACCGGCAAGTGGCATTTTGAGATAGAACAGAATATGCGCGATAACCCTTTGCATGAGGTTACAGATGCAGGGTTGAGGGTTGAGAAGGCACAGTAAAAAAGCCTAAGAAATTATTGTCATTTCGAATGAGCGACAGCGAGGGGAAATCTTGTTACTCTAAAAGTATGTGAGTTTTGCAGAAATAACAGGATTTATCTTCGATGAGCTCCACTTCGTTACGGTTCTAACTATCGTTCGAAATGACAACTTTGTTCTTTTCATTACAAGTGTTCACCTGAACACTCATGAACACCGTGAACAAGCGTGAACGCTCATGAACACTTTCTCACATCGCACTAAGCACTCCCAGCAATTTTTTCGCTACCTCATTAAGGCTTTTGATGGCCGGGCCTATCTGCCAAGCATGGCGGTTGCGTTTCTCTACGTAATTGGATACGGATCGTATTTGGATGCATGGTATTTTGGCCTCGGAACAGGCGTAGAAGAACGCCGCTCCCTCCATACTTTCTATCTGGATTTTTAAACGCTGCTGTAATTTTTGGATAGATGCCTCATTTCCGTGGACAGTGTTAACCGTAACCGCCGAACATTTTCTCAGCCTCAGATCAATCAATTCTTCCAGAGGTTTAGTTGCGCCGAAGGCGCTTTTTCCAAAACCCATTTCTGCTATCGGCAAAAATTTTTCATCGTCTTCGGCACCCAGTTCGGCAATGGTATCGTCGGTAATTTCAACAACTTCGCTCAGGGCAATACTGCGATCAAAGCTACCGGCAATACCCAGGTTTATAGCCAGGTCATATTGGTTAGTTGCCAGTTCGCGGCCAAGGGCATAAGCAGTTGCTACCATACCTACACCGGTTACCAGTAGTTGGCAGTTATCCGTTGGCAGTTGGCAGTTATCCGTTGGCAGTTGGCAGTCTTGTCTATCATTATTCTCTTTTGACTTTCGACTTTTGACTTCCGACTTCAGGCTCGAGACTTCAAACTCCGTAGCTGCTACAAACAATACGCGCATAAACCCTAATTTTGATTGGCTAAGATAAAACAACTCGCCTGTTTTTGTTTTGTATATTTGCACCATTAAAAGTTATGATGATACATATTACGCGCAAGGAACATTTTAATGCGGCACACCGTATGTACCGCGAGGAATGGAGCGCCGAAAAAAACTTTGAGGTTTTTGGTAAATGCGCAAATCCCAACTGGCATGGCCACAATTATAATCTCTTCGTCACCGTTAAAGGCGAAGTAACCCATGCCACCGGTTACCTTATCGACCTTAAAGATCTGAAACAGATCATTAACGAATACGTGATCGAAAAGCTGGATCATAAAAACATCAACAAGGATGTTGAATTTATGGCTGGCAAAATGGCTTCGACAGAATTGCTGACCATTGAGATTTTTAACCAGTTAAGAGGCCCTATTGAAGCACACGAAGGCGTATTTTTGCATTCTGTAAGATTATTTGAAACCGAAAATAATTCTGCCGAGTACTTTGGCGGATAAACCTTTATAAATGATCGACGACGACGACAACATTCCCGACAGGGACGCGGGCATAAACGGTTACCAAAAAGTTGACCGGTACAACCCCGAACTGATCCAAAACCTATCGGGCCATTACCACGAAGTTTTAAAACAAATTGGCGAGGATCCAAACCGCGAAGGTTTACTGAAAACGCCGGAACGTGTGGCGAAAGCTATGCTCTATCTTACGCATGGCTATGATTCGGATGCGAAAGAGATCCTTAATTCGGCCATGTTTAAGGAAGAATACAGCCAGATGGTGATTGTTAAAGACATTGAAGTATATTCGATGTGTGAGCACCACATGCTCCCATTTTTTGGGAAAGCGCACGTAGCATACATACCTAATGGCTATGTAGTCGGCCTTAGCAAAATACCGCGTATAGTTGATGTTTTTGCCCGCAGGCTGCAGGTACAAGAGCGTTTAACCAACGAGATACGCGATTGTATCCAAGAAACGCTTAACCCTATCGGGGTAGGTGTGGTGATAGAGTGCCGCCATCTGTGCATGAGCATGCGTGGCGTACAAAAACAAAACTCGGTAACTACAACATCAGCATTTACCGGCGAATTTTTAAAAGAAAAAACCAGGACAGAATTTTTAAACTTGACCTCGTCGAGGTTAAGTTAGTTCACTGGCTCACTCGTTCATTAGTTCATTGGGGTACATGTTCAATACCAATAAACCAGTGAACAAATGAACTTATAACGTTAAGAAATGAAAGCATACATCTTCCCTGGGCAGGGTGCCCAGTTTCCGGGAATGGGCAAAGACCTTTACGAACAAAGCGAACAAGCCCGCGAATTATTTGAAAAAGCGAACGAAATTTTAGGTTTCCGTATTACTGATGTAATGTTTGATGGTACCGAAGAAGACTTGAAACAAACCAATGTAACCCAGCCGGCTATTTTTTTGCATTCGGTAATATTGGCCAAAACCCTGGGCAATGATTTCCAGCCTGATATGGTTGCAGGTCACTCATTAGGTGAATTTTCTGCATTGGTATCATCAGGTGCTTTATCGTTTGAGGATGGTTTACGCCTGGTAGCAGCACGTGCCAATGCTATGCAAAAAGCTTGCGAGATACAACCCGGTACTATGGCTGCCATTTTAGCTTTGGATGATTTTACCGTTGAAGATATCTGCCAGCAATTAACAGACGTAGTTGTACCGGCAAATTATAACTGCCCCGGTCAGCTGGTAATATCAGGTACAGTTGCGGGTATTGATGCCGCCTGCGAAAAAATGACTGCAGCAGGTGCTAAACGTGCCATGAAACTGAACGTAGGTGGTGCATTCCACTCGCCTTTGATGGAAGCTGCACGCGTTGAGTTGGAGCATGCTATTGTTAATACAGCTTTTAGCAAACCGGTTTGCCCTGTATATCAAAACATAGATGCAAAACCTTATACCGATGTTGAGCAGATCAAACATAATCTTATTGCGCAGCTAACAGGCCCGGTGCGCTGGACCCAAACCGTTGAGCACATGCTTGAGGATGGCGCAACATCATTTACAGAAGTGGGCCCGGGTAAAGTATTACAAGGCCTTGTTAAAAAAGTAAACCGCGAAGTAACAACGTCAAGCGCTGCCATACAGGAATAATTTATAAAGCCGCCAGTAATGGTGGCTTTATTTTTATACATCTATCAATCTATTAAATACAAGTAATTGTCAACCGCTGCAAAAATTCGTGTACTATTAGCATTATTATTTGCCAGTTTACTGTTTACAGCGCTGGCGGTAGAAAGCACATACACGCCGGCCAACAATCTTGTACAAACTGCCCGGTTACTTCAAAATAATCTCCAAAAAAAAGAAACGCTTGTTTACAGTCTTATAAATAATAAGCAGGCTTTTGAAGAGATAAAAAATCTGCGTAACACGCCAAAAAAAGGTATCGATTTTATCCAGGATTATACCATGGGTAAAAGTATATGGCTATTGGTTTACAAAAAAGGAAAATTAAATTTTTGGTCTGGTGTTAAGGTGATTCCGCCTCGGGCATTGCAGCGCATAAAAGAGGGCTGCTCCTTTATTAAGCAACCAAACGCTTATTATGAGGCTATCCGTAAAACGGATGGGGAAACGGTAGTTATATTTTTTATACCCGTAAAAAACAACTATCCGTTTGGGAATGAATATCTATCCAATGTGTTCTATAAAGATCTCACTACAGATCGTAATATAGAAATTGCTGATATTACTGATAAAGAGGTTTTTGGGGTTCATAATGTTAATGGTGCCTATTTATTTTCTTTAAAGCTAACCAAAGGTGTTAATCATCGTTTCTTTAACCTTGTAGTAGGTTTTTGGATATTGGCTATTATAACGCTATGCATTCTTATCCAAAATATAACGCAGTACCTTGCCCGTAAGTGGGTTTACGCATCTCTTTTATTTTTGGCAGGTTCGCTAATTTTGATCAGGGTTATCAATCTATTTTTAGGAATACCAATATTTACTGATCAGCTATCATTATTTAGTCCGCAGGTTTACGCTTCATCACCCATATTTCGTTCCCTTGGCGATTTTTGTGTAAACATATTATGCCTGTGCTGGTTTTTTGCATTTACCTATACGCAGCGCAACAAACTGGTTATAAAAAGCCGGGAAAGGCAGTAAGCTATCTTATTCTTATTAGTATAATAGGCATACTCATCTTTACCTCGAACGAACTTTTAAGAATCTTTTATGGCCTTGTTATTAACTCGAAGATCAGTTTCGATGTAAATAATGTCCTTAATCTCTCCGGTTTTAGTTTCATAGGCGTATTGCTGCTTTGTTTCAGTTTCCTGATGTTCTTTTTACTCAGCGAAATTGCTTTAACCATTTGTTTTCAACTTGATATTTCTTTAGTTAAACAATCTATTGTTTTCATAGCAGCAATAGTTATAGCAACGGGTGTAACCGTCTATTATTGGGAATTTAGCTTGTATAACTTCTTATGGATGCCGATCATCCTGATAAGGGGGTATGCCTACCGGTATGATAACCGAAGGTTTAGCTCAATGGCCTTTATATGCATTATATTGATTTGCACTATTATATCAGCAATTAAGCTAAACCACTTTGAGCATGTAAGAGAAGAAGGGTTACGCAAAGTGCTGATCCAAAAACTTGAAATGCCTGATGATGCTATTGCCGATGGCATTTTTAAAAACATTGAAAAGGATCTGAGTAAAGATTCGCTGTTGGTATCGTACTTTAAAAGCCCCAACCGCAGTGATGATTACCTGGAAACCCGTTTAAAGAAAATATACTTTGATCAATACCTTTCTAAATATGATTTTAAAGTACACGGATATGATAAAACCGGTTATCCCATCTCCGTAGATAAAAGCTACTCACTTGATGTTTTCAAGGATATGGTGGTTTACAGCTCATTTAAAGTTTCGGATTATTTTTATCGCGAAAATGAATCTTTTGGCTTCCAGAGTTACTTTGCCATATTACCCGTTTTAGATAACGATAATAACCTGGGCACTGTTGTTATCGAGCTAAAATCAAAACCGCTTTTGTTACCGGGTTCGTTCCCAGATCTGCTTATAGATAAGCAGGTAAAAGGAAACAAGACGATTTTAAGAACTATTCGTTTGCTTTTTACGCCGATAACCGACTTGTTACGCAAAGCGGAAATTATGTATATGGTGTAAGAAACCGCGAGTTTAAAGGAAAAATCCATAATTACACTACTCAAATATCCAAAGGTAACCCTACTACTTTTGCCGGTCAGTTTACCACCTATGAGCATTTACTCTACAAACCAAGCGAGCGAAATTTAATAGTTGTTACCCAGGAAAACAATACGTTACTATCAAGCATAACCGCACTAACCTTCTTTTTTGTAGTGTTACTATTGTTTGGTGCGATAGTAATATTGATAAGATTGATGTGGATACGAGTGCGAATATTAACTGTTAGCAACAACCGCATTAAATGGAGCTTTAAAATAAGTTTAGATAAGATACTTTACCGCACGCGCATACAGTTCTCGATGATCTTTGCGGTAGTTATCACCTTAATATTGGTAGGTATTATCACTTTTATTTCTATCAGTTCACAGTTTCAAACGCAACAGGAAAAGACCATCAGATCTAAAATTTTGCAAATTGCTTCTGCGTTTGAAGTGGGGCCACTGATAGACCGTATCAACTACAATGATGAACAGGCTAAAGTGAATTTCGATAACCTGGCAAATAATTACTCGTCTGACCTTAGTTTATTTGACACTAATGGTGAGTTGTTACTTACTACCCAACCCAAAATTTACGATTACGGCCTGTTATGCCGGCAGATGAACGGCCGTGCATTTATCGCCTTAAATGGCTTGCAAAAATCTGAAGTATTAAGCGATGAAAAAATAGGTTTGCTATCCTACAAAGCGGCTTATGCACCTATCAGAAACGTTAGGCACCAAACCATAGCCTACCTGCAACTACCTTATTTTGCAAATGAGGCAGAGTATACAGAACGCATAGGATCATTACTTAACATTATGATAAATGTATATGCGTTGATATTTATAGCTATCGGTTTATTTGCTATTATCATAGCCCGGCAAATAACGGCACCTTTAAATTTTATTCAGTACAACCTAAGTAAAACCATTTACGGTAAAAAGAACGAGCCAATAAAGTGGGATAGGGACGATGAAATAGGCGCTTTAGTGAAAGAGTATAACAACATGATAGCTGCGCTTGAAAATAGTGCCATTAAACTTGCACAGTCTGAACGTGAGAGTGCCTGGAGAGAAATGGCTAAGCAGGTAGCCCACGAGATAAAGAACCCGCTAACACCCCTTAAATTAGGCTTACAATTGCTTGATAAATCATGGAAGGATAAAGATCCTAAATTCGATCAGAAATTTGAGCGTTTCAGCAAATCTTTTGTTGAGCAGATTGAGAGCCTTTCATCTATTGCTTCAGAATTTTCGGCCTTTGCTAAAATGCCTGATACACGAATTGAGCGTTTGAATATTTTTGATATTCTTAACCAGGCTGTCACCATTTTTAAACAGATGGATAACGTATTGATCAAGTATTTGCCATCTAACAATAAATTTAATATAGATGCCGACCGTGACCAATTATTACGCTGTTTTAATAACCTGTTGAAAAATGCGATAGAAGCTACACCAGATGACAGACAGTGCGAAATTGAGATCAATTATCTGGTTACTACAAAAAATATCTTGTTCACCATAAAAGATAATGGAAGCGGTATTCCCGAAAATATGCGCGAAAAGATATTTGAGCCAAATTTTACCACCAAAAGCTCGGGCACAGGCCTTGGTTTGGCCTTCGTAAAAAACTCAATAGAAAATGCCAACGGAAAGGTTTGGTTTGATACCGCTATTGATGCAGGTACCACATTCTATCTGAGCTTTCCGATAGCTACTGTTTAAGGCCTTTATTACTATCTGCTACCCAAGACACCTATCGGTTGGCAATAATGTCTTACAGGGCTTATAAACCCAGTTTGGCTGATATCTCCAGCATACGTTCTATCGGCTTTACAGCTTCTTTGATGATATGCGCAGGAACTTCAACCTCGGGCATTTCATTTTTTAAACACAGATAAAGTTTCTCCAGCGTATTACGTTTCATGTGCGGGCAATCATTACATGCACAAAGGTTGTTTGGCGGGGCCGGGATAAAGGTTTTATCAGGATTATCCTTTTCCATCTGGTGCATAATGCCCGATTCTGTAGCTACTATAAATTCCTTCTCGGGGCTGTTGGTAGCGTACTTCAAGATACCTGTGGTAGAGCCTATATAATCAGCCATCTGCAGTATTACTTCCTCACACTCGGGGTGCGCAAGTATCTTAGCATTAGGATGACGCTCTTTCAATTTAGTGATCTTTTCGCGGCTAAATATCTCATGCACCATACAGGCACCGTTCCATAATACCAGGTCCCGGCCTGTTTTTTTAGCTACCCAGGCACCAAGGTTCCTGTCAGGGCCAAAGATGATCTTCTGATCTTTAGGCAAGCTTTCTACGATCTGTACCGCATTGCTTGATGTACAAACAATATCGCTTAAGGCTTTCAGTTCGGCTGTACAGTTTACGTACGTAATTACCAGGTGATCAGGGTATTGCTCTTTGAACTTTTTGAACAAATGCGGCGGGCAGCTATCAGCCAGTGAGCAACCGGCTTTCAGATCCGGTAGCAGAACTTTCTTGTTGGGTGATAATATTTTTGCTGTTTCGGCCATGAAATGCACACCGGCAAAAACAATGATATCGGCATCTGTTTTAGCAGCCTGCTGCGAAAGGCCCAGACTATCGCCAATATAATCGGCAATATCCTGTATATCTCCTTCCTGGTAATAGTGGGCCAGTATAACAGCATTTTTTTCTTTTTTGAGTTTATCTATTTCTGCAAAAAGATCAAGCGACGGGTCAATGTATTCGTCGGCAAATCCTTTCACTTTTATTTCTTCGAAGATATCCATTCCACAAATCAATTAATAATAGCTTCTTTTTATATTAAAATAAAACTATTGTTTGTTAAGGTGTTAGTTATGTTAAAAAGTAGTGATACGTTTTAGGTAAAAAGTTGTTTTTCCAATATTATTAACAATTTTAAAAGGCTTTATATTTTTTATCAGATTGATTTTTAAAACTATATGACAAACAACTTTTTGTTTAAATACTTATTTGTTAATAATTATCGGTGTTAAAAATTGTTGATTTCGTTGTGAAATTGTCTTATAAATCGCTCAAAAAATCCGGCAAAATCTTTAAAAATCGGGGTTGTTAACAAGTCTCACTTTTTATGATTTTTTTCCGACACAAATTTAACACGTTTTACCCCGCTTATTAACATAAAACCTAATTTTACACAATACATATACAAAGCATGACCAGAAATGTTGATTTCCTTGTTATCGGATCGGGTATAGCCGGATTGAGTTTTGCACTTAAAGCTGCAAAGCATGGTAAGGTTCTGATAGTTACAAAAGCTAACGAGGACGAAAGCAACACTAAGTATGCCCAGGGAGGCGTAGCAGTAGTTGTGGATAAAAAAGAAGATTCGTTTGAAAAGCATATAAATGATACCCTGATTGCCGGCGATGGCCTTTGCGACCCCGAAGTTGTTAAGGCTGTAGTTACCGAGGGCCCGGAAAGAATTAATGAAATAATTGACTACGGTACCAATTTCGATAAAACACATGATGGCATTTATGACCTGGCAAAAGAGGGCGGCCATTCGGAGTTTCGTGTACTACATTATAAGGATATAACGGGTTTTGAGATAGAACGCGCGCTGTTGGAAGAGATCCACCGTGAACCTAATATTGAGATATTAACTCACTACTTTGCTGTCGATCTCATAACCCAGCACCATTTAGGAGAATTTGTAGATAAGTCATCAAACGATATTAAATGCTACGGAATTTATGCTTTTAACACAGAAACCAATCACGTAGAGAAAATACTTTCTAAGATAACCGTAATGGCATCTGGTGGTGCAGGACATATTTACTCGGTAACTACTAACCCGGTTATTGCTACTGGTGATGGTGTAGCTATGGTTTACCGCGCAAAAGGGAAGGTTAGGAATATGGAGTTTATACAATTTCACCCAACGGCGTTGTATAATCCGGGCGAGTATCCATCATTTTTAATATCTGAAGCCGTACGCGGTTTTGGTGGTATATTAAAACGCACCAATGGCGAAGAATTTATGCAGGAGTATGATTCGCGTAAATCGTTAGCACCAAGGGATATCGTAGCAAGGGCTATAGATGCTGAGATAAAAAAATCGGGCGAGGATTATGTTTACCTTGATGTAAGACATAAAAAGAAGAAGGACATACTACAGCATTTCCCTAATATCTACGCCAAGTGTTTGGATATGGGTATTGACATGACCCGCGATATGATTCCTGTTGCACCTGCCTGCCATTATATGTGTGGTGGTGTATTAGTAGATCACCAGGGAAAATCTTCTATCAACAGGTTATATGCCTGTGGTGAATGTTCGTCAACCGGGTTACATGGTGCTAACCGTTTGGCTTCTAATTCGTTGTTAGAAGCTTTGGTTTTTGCACACCGTATTTATAAAGATGCCATTGTTGATTTTTCAAATATCACAGTTCCCGATAATATCCCCGACTGGGATGAGAAAGGTGTACAGTTATTGAACGAAGATATTTTGGTTACCCACAACCTTCGCGAAATGCAAAAGCTGATGAATGACTATGTTGGTATAGTCCGTTCTGATTTTAGGTTGGACCGAGCCATGCGCCGCTTACGTTTGTTATATGAGGAAACAGAAGAGTTTTATAAACGCACTAAGCTCTCTGTAAAACTTTGTGAGCTGCGTAATTTAATACAAGTAAGCTATCTGGTTGTAAAATCAGCCACCATGCGTAAAGAGAGCAGGGGCTTACATTATACAACTGATTATCCTGAACATCAGGAAGTTTTGGAAGATACGGTGTTTTAGTGAATAGATTGCGAATGCGTTATTGCGAGGTACGAAGCAATCGCTTTAAGCAGAGCCTTTTATGCAAGATGTAAACTTGTCCAATAGCGATTGCTTCGTACCTCGCAATGACGCTGTTGAGTTGGTGGGATAAAAATAGA
>JAESTD010000331.1 GCA_016763755.1 Mucilaginibacter sp. | reverse complement strand
TTTCTGATTTTGCTTCTGATAACACGATGTAGGTATTTTCGCCTACGTATAACCAGTTCGTGATGTTAAGGCCGCCGCTTGCTGCTTCTACATCAAAGTAATAGCTTTGATCAAACTCGGTAGTACCGGCTTTTATTTTTAATACGGCTGATGGCTTGGTACTTGAAAGTGCACCACCAGTAGTTGCCTGTGAAGGAGAGAAGGCATAAACGTCACCATTTTCCTGTAACGATAAACCATCGTTAAAGTAGCTACCGATAAAGCTTGCACGATCGTCGGTTATTATTTTATTAACGCTCATATCTGCATAGTTAAATATAGCGATGAAGGCTTTGTTAGGGTAGTCGGTATTAAAGCTTCTGTCTTTAATAGTTTGGTATGGTGCAAACACTTTATCGCCTACTTGTTTAAGCCAGGTAAAATGCGCTAACTCGCCAAGACCTGTAAGGTCAAGCGTATTTACAGTACCTGTGGCAGTTTGTGTAAGGCTGTTGGTATTAATTTTAAACCAGGTTGATGTAGGTGCGGTTGCGTTTCTCGAAATTTTGAACATCAAAACATCGTCTTTAACCGGGGCAAAAGCCTGTACAGTTTCCGACTGGAAGTTGGTAAGTTTTTTTAGTTTGCCCCCTTCAACCCCATAGGCGGTTACTGCACCCGGGTTACCCTGCCCGTACAGCATACTAAAAAATTTGCCGTTGGTAGTTAAGTAATAACGGTAAGTGCCATCCTGCTCAATACCATTGCCGGCAATACTTGTGGTACCGCTTTCAAGATCGGCAGAAGTAAGCAGATAATCGGCCACGCCGGTTGATGCCGTGGGGCTAACCGTTAAAATGTAAGTACCTTTCTCTGTAGGTACAACAGGTGTAGGGTCTGTGCCTTTATTTTTTGAACATGATGCCAGAGTAGCGGCGGCAACGAATAGTGCGAGAGTCGATTTAAATTTCATATAGATTATATTTTAAAAGAATTAAAGAAATAGCGAAAGTTGACATAGAAACCGCGCCCGGGTTTCTGAAGGCTAAAATTGTCGTACAGGTTGGTGTTGGTAAAGTTCCTTACCTCGAGGCCTACGTTGTAACGGCCATTGTGCATAGAGTAAACAGCGTTAAGGTCATGACTTAACTGCATAGGCACCACACGTTTTTCACTTGCAGCATCCCTGCCGCCAAGGCTTGGCCAGTACAACCAAAAGGCGTGTACATATTGCAGGTTGTAGCCCAGATTAAGCGTGTTCCCTTTTCCCTTAAAATCTCTCAGGGTAACGGTTATGTCTCCATTGCCGAAGAAGTAAGGGATATTCGGCATCTGGTCGTTGTACACATCGCTTTTAACCATTACGCCGCTCGAGTTAAGGACAGAGTCCTGCTTGTTTTGCAGATATTGATAGGTAACCGTGGCGCCTGCCGAAAGCCACTTTTTATAAGAATACCTTACCTCGCCTTCGCCGCCCATGGTGAAAACACCCTTGGTGTTATCCAGCATCAGGTTAACCTGGTTGGGCGCAAACCGGCTGTAGATATAGTTGTTTGAATAACGGTAAGTAGCGTTAGCGTTTATCAGGAAGTGGTGATCCTCGTTCAGGTTAAACCAGTAACTAAAGCCCAGGTTGGCGTTATTGCTTGATTCTGGCGTTAATGATGGGTTGCCTATCTGCAGCTCCATATCGCCAAACAATTCGTTGGCTTCGGGTAAGCGCTGCGCCTTTTCGTATGATGCCTTCAGTTGTAATTTTGAAGAGAGATAATAACTTGCCGCAGCACCGAAGCCAAACTTGTTAAAAGTTGTTTGCCCTGCCGAGTTTTGATACAGGTATTTACCAAAACCCGAAATGCTCCACTTGTCCTTTTCATCAATAGTATAAGCAAGGCCCATAACATTTTTACGGACGCTTTGCTTTGGGCCAGCTAAAAAATTTACGCTGTATTTATCAGATCCTTCGCGGGTAAACGTGTTAAACACATTGCTGAAGGCCACCGTTTGGCGGTCTGAGATGCGGTAGTTGGCAGTACCGGTAAGCAAACCATTGTTGTTTTTGTATTTGGACAAACTCTTTGAGCGCTCGCCGGCTTCCTGGTTAAGTTTCGGTTTTGAGTTGCCGTACCAATCGTACTCAACAGATACGGTGTCGATATTTTGCTCGGTACCAAAGTTAAAGTTACCGTTCACCGTAACATCCAAGCCTTTAATCAGGTCTACCTTACGATATTTTAGTGATGGCATTACAATATCGCCCCGGCGGTGCCAGGTGCCATAAACGGTGGTCATGCGCACACCGGTTTGAAACTCCTTGTAGTTTTTACCCAGCGTTAAACCAAATAACAACTGGTCGGCCCAACTTTTGCCAACTAAACCGGCGCTGGCAATTAAGGTTTCGTTATGATAGGTATCGTGGAAACGCCTTAGTAAAGCTGCCGGTGCATAAGCTTTGGTCTCAATATCATTTGCCTCAACCGTTACTTTATAACTGTTGTCTGAGTAGTTCTGGAATGCATTTAAACGAAAGGTAAAGCCTCCTTTTGAGGTTAACGCCGCGTTGATCACGCTGCGATGCGTATTAAATGAGCCGTATGAATACGATGCATCTACATAGTTTCTGTACCTGTCGCCGGTTACGATGTTAATAGCACCGCCTAATGCATCCGATCCTAACCATATAGGTACTACACCTTTGTAAACCTCTAAACGTTCGGCTGTATTGATAGGGATGTTATTGATCTGGAATGATGAACCCATGTTATCCATCGGTACACCATCGATAAAATAACGTACACGGTTTCCCGAGAATCCGTTAAGAGACAGATTGAAGTTAGAACCCACACCACCCGATTCGCGAACGCGCACACCTGACACACGATCAAGTGCTCCGGCAAGGTCGAGGGTTGAATTGTAAAGCTGCTTGGCATCAACCGCAGTTACGTTAAAGGCCTGGCGGTTTACATCTTGCACCTTGCTGCGACCGGTCACCGTAACTTCCTTCATATCGGTAGAACTGTCGTCAAGTTCTATCTGAAGTGTTTGCTCTTTTTGGGCAGTAAGGCTTATTTGTTTGGTTTGCGTTTTAAACCCGACAGCACTGATGGCTATGGTATATTTACCCGCTTTAAGATTTTTAAAGATGAAATAACCCGATTCGTCGGTGATGGTGCCCTGGCCGGTTTCCTGTAACCTTACAGTGGCTGATGTGATAGGCTCATTGGCGTGGCTTTTTACAAAGCCTTTAACAGAGGTGGCATCCTGAGCAGACGCGTAAAAACCGAAGGCACATAATATGCCCGTTAACAACTTTTTTCTAAATTGCATTGCTTTTTAATATGACGTTGGAAAGCATCCCGGTTTCCAGCCGGGCCGAGCCGTGTAGTTTCCAGCTACGCGGCTCTTTTGTTAATTCGAGTGCGAAGATATTCTTTATTTAGAATTAATCCAAATAAAATTAAGATTGTGTCAAACAGACGCTCCAATATCTTTTTAATGAGCTGTTTAAGAGGCATAGACAATTCCTTATGTCTAAAGAGGTTGCAGATGTAGAGCGCTATGATAAAAACAAAAAGCCTCTCAGAGAATTCTGAGAGGCTTTTTACTTGGGAAACCCTGATTATTTAATCTAAGCTTATCTGGCGCTTGATGCTTTCTTCTAACGATATAAACGTTTCGGTACGTTGTATGCCCGATACACTTTGGATCTGCTCGTTGAGAACCTCGCGCAGGTGGTTAGTATCATGGCAAACAATTTTTGCAAAAATGCTCCAACTACCGGTGGTGTAATGCAGTTCAACAATTTCGGGCACTTTTTTCAATTGTACTACCGCATCATTGTATTGCGAACCTTTCTCTAAAAATATGCCCAGGAATGCGGTAACGTCATAACCCAGCTTTTGTGGATTTACTTCAAGGCTGGCACCTTTTATAACGCCCATCTCCTCCAGTTTCTTCATGCGCACGTGTATAGTACCGCCAGAAACAATTAATTCTTTCGCAATCTCGGTGTAAGGAGTAGTTGCATTTTTCATTAAAATGGATAAAATCTGAATATCCAGATTATCAATTTCTAAATTTTGAGGTTTCCTGTGAGGCATAATTTCAAATATCTTTATTTATACACAAGTTTAATTAAAATAAAACTAAAAATAAAAATATTTTGTTGAAATATTTGCAAGAAAACGTTAGCTCCTTTACTTTTGTATTAAGCAATCGATAATTGCTGAGCGTTCTTTAAACAAAAACAACATTGTTGGGTGGTGAAATTTTTGGCAGACACACCTCCTTGTCCCGGTGGCGGAGA
>JAESTD010000330.1 GCA_016763755.1 Mucilaginibacter sp. | reverse complement strand
TAAATTAAAATTTGTTAACAATGCTTAAGATCGATATCCCACAAAACGGTTCGCCGGCTTTTACATCATCTGTTTTTGACGAATACACGCTACCTAAGCCATCCAATGGCTTCGAGACTGAGCTAAACGGTGATGTAATATTGCTATTTGAAGACGAAGAGGATGCAGTCGCTTATCTTGATTCATTAGAGGATTATGCTACTGAGTTGGATAATGATGCACCTCAGAAACAATACATTAATACATTGGTGAGTACAATTACTAATGATGAATTTGTACAAGCCTATTTACCGTAGGCCTGTACAAATATTTTTTGCTCAACTTAAATATTAATATTCTTGCTGATATACTGAATGCTGCTATTGATGCTTGCAAAAGCATCTTTAGGCCCATCGTGCTCTACAAAGAAACTCTTCATACCAGCAGCTGATGCTGCTGCAAATATTGGTTTAAAATCAAGCGTACCGCTGCCTACAGGTAAAATGTTTTCACGGCTTGCGTCAAGGTCTTTTACATGCCAAAGAGGGAAACGCCCAGGGTTTGCTTTAAAGAGATCAACAGGGTTTTTACCGGCTTTCATTGCCCATGCAAGATCCAATTCCATTTTTACCTTTTGCGGATCGGTTTCAGATAGTAGCAGATCGTACGGCACTTTATCACCAATGGCTTTAAATTCCATATCATGGTTATGATAGCAAAAGGTAAGTCCGGCTTTTGCTGCAGCTTCACCTGTTTTATTTAGTACAGCGATTGAAGCATTTACCTCCTCAATTGTACCAGTTGGTGCCATGGCACAAACTAAGTATTTGAGCCCGCCTTCTGCAGCCTCGTCAACCAATTGCTGCATATTTTCGGTAAGGTTTAGCATTGGTGGTATCACCATAGGTTTTCCATCAGCGCCATCAGGCATTTTTGCACCGGCCGGCATTTTAAATGGAGCACCCAACACGTGATGTGATTTCCAAACAAGGCCAAGATCATTGGCCATTGCTTTAAACTCTTTTGGTTTTAGGCCATAATAGCCACCTTTTTTGCTAAAAGCTGATTCCAGTTCGCTATAGCCCGCTGCTTTTATCTTAGTAAGCGTTCCTTTTACGTCTTCATCTATTACACCAAAGAATGTAAATAGCTGCACCCCTACCGGATGTTTTAAAAGTAATGATGATGCTTTGCCCGATAATATGGCACTGCTTAGCGCCAGCGTACCTGCACTTTGTAAAAATCTGCGTCTGTTTAAGCTCATAATTGATTTAGTGTTTTGTTTATTACTTGGTAAGTAAATCTAAATCAATATTTTGACAGAAAGAAATTTAATGTGTCTGATAAACGCATTAATTTAATTTTAACTAATGAGACAAAGTTATTGTGCAAAATGTGAATTAAAAGTTACAATTTTGCTTTCTCGGTATTAATTAAAAGTCTTATTTTTAGCTAAAAAAAGAAATGAAAAACCTAAAAACCTTATTGATAGTATTACTGATACTACCTTTGTTCGCAACAACTGTAATTGCACAAAAAAGCAGCAAGAAAATGGCCAGGGATTCTGCGCAAATCAAAGCTGTATTAGCATTACTCGCTTCAAAAAAATATACGTTTGTGGCAGAATATGCCAGTCCATCTCAAGGAGGCTCAGTTTATCTAACAAAGTATTTTTATATGGATGTAGCCCCTGATGAGATCTCATCTTTGCTTCCGTTTTACGGGGCAGCAAGTTCCAGTTTAGAAAGCAAAGATATTGAATTTAACCTTAAAGATTTTGATTACGGATCTACCGACGGTAATAATGGCAATTGGCTTGTTAATATCAAACCAAGAGATTCAAAAGACGTAAGAGAAATTTTATTAGTTGTTAATGCTGATGGTTCTGCAAATTTGTCTGTGGTTAGTAATAATAAACAACGGATGACTTTTATCGGCAATATTGCAGAGAATGAATCAAAAAATTGATAACCCGCTTATCAAAATTATTAATGATATAAACAATTAGCTATCAAACCGGTCCATCCGGTTTGATGGCTTGCACCTAATCCTCGGCCAGTGTCGCCGTCAAAAAACTCGTAAAATAGGATGTGATCCTTGAAATTAGGGTCAGTTTGTACTTTTTCATCTGTGCCGTTTGCCGGGCGACGACCATTCTCATCCATTAAGAATATTTTTGATATACGTCTGTAGATGTCGTTGGCCACCTCTTTTAAATTCATCAAATTTCCAGATCCCGTAGGGCATTCAACCTTGAAATCATCACCGTAAAATTCATAATAGGTATTAAGGCTCTGGATAAGCAAATAATTTAATGGCACCCAAACCGGACCGCGCCAATTACTATTACCGCCGAACATTGGGCCATCGCTATCGCCAGGCGTGTATTTTATGCTGAACTGGTTGCCATCGATAGTTATACTAAAAGGATGATCCAGATGATATTTTGAAAGTGACCGGATACCATAAGGACTTAAGAACTCGTTTTCATCAAGCATATATCTTAACAACCCACTCATACGGTGCCCGCGCAACAAGCTGATCAGGTGTTTGCCATTAGAACTGCGTTCGTCCCAGCGGGATACCAATGCAGCCAGATCAGGGCGATTTTCTTTAAACCATTCCATCCTGTCGCTGAATATCGGATTGTCCGTAATATCAACATCGTTTATCAATTCAGCGGCAAAAAGCGGTATCAGACCCACCATGCTACGGATGCGCATTTTTATAGCGCTGCCGTCAGGCATGCGCAGCTGATCGTAAAAGAAGTTGTCCCCTTCATCCCAAAGGCCTTCTTGTCCGCCCTCTCCCATGCTCGACATAGCTTCGGCGATGTAGATAAAATGCTCGAAGTATTTAGACGCAATATCTCTATAAGCCTTATTAGCCTGCGCCAATTCGGCGGCCATTGCTAACAGGTTAAGCGAGTACATCGCCATCCAACTTGTACCATCTACCTGTTCCAGATGTGATCCGTTTGCAAATTTAGTATTGCGATCAAACACACCAATGTTGTCCATACCCAGAAACCCGCCTTCAAAAATGTTGTTGCCAGCTTCATCCTTACGGTTAACCCACCAGGTAAAGTTCAGCATCAGTTTATGGAAAATGCGTTCGAGGAAAAAAGTATCTCCTACGCCGTTATTGGCTTGCTTGTCCTGCAGGTAGATCTTCCAGGCAGCCATGGCATGCACCGGTGGATTGGCATCGCTAAAATCCCATTCGTATGCAGGTAATTGCCCGTTTGGGTGCATATACCAGTCACGTATTAATAAATTGAGCTGATTTTTAGCAAAGGCCATATCAATACTTGCCAATGCGATACAATGAAAGGCCAGATCCCAAGCGGCAAACCACGGATATTCCCATTTATCGGGCATGGAAATAATATCGCCACGGTTATTAAAATGTTGCCATTTGCTGTTGCGGGCATGCAGTCGCGATGGTGGTGGTGGTTCTGCAGGGTCGCCAGTCAACCATTGGTGCACATCGTAATAGTAGAACTGCTTATTCCATAAAAGACCCGCGTGTGCTTGTCGGCGTATCATTCCCTTTTCAGGGTCATTTTTTTGCGGAAGCAGATCGTTATAAAACTCATCAGCTTCATTTTGCCTTGTGTTGAACAGCTCATCGAAGTCGGCAAAATCGGCCTGCTCATTTTGGCTGAGGCGTAGTTTAAATATTTTGCTTTCGCCACCGGTTAATTCAATATCGTAATTAAAAGCAGCTTTAGTTCCGGTGCCAGCTTTGTTAACGGCATCGGTACCGTTAACTACATATTCATTAATTCCATCTTTGTAGAATGATTTTCCATCGTGCGCACCACTGAATCGTAATGTGTTAGTTTCGTTATCACAAAACAAAACTTCGGGATTGTCTTCAGCTATCAGTGTGTTAATGTCGATGTCTTTATGGCTGATGTTGATCTTACCGCCATTAGCCGTTAATTGCGGCTTGTAATCATCATACCCCCATATCCATGTATTACGAAACCAGACGGTTGGCAGCACATTTAGTTTCGCTGTCTCTTTACCGCGATTGCTTACGGTTATTTTGATCAGGATATCATCGGTAGAAGCCTTGGCGTACTCTACAAAAATATCGAAGTAATCGTCGTTATTGAATACGCCTGTATCCATCAACTCGTACTCCGGCTGATTGCGGTCAAGTTTGCGATTTTCGGCTACCAGTTGGTCGTAAGGGAAAGGTTGCTGCGGGTACTTGTACAGCATTTTCATATACGAGTGAGTAGGTGTATTATCAAGGTAATAATACAGTTCTTTTACATCCTCGCCATGGTTACCTTCGGAGTTACTTAACCCGAAGAAGCGTTCTTTAATGATATGGTCTTTTTTATTCCAGAAAGCAACTGAAAAGCATAGCAGTTGCTTCATATCGCAAATACCGGCAATTCCCTCCTCTCCCCAGCGAAAAGCTTTGCTTCGGGCAATATCATGTGTTATGTAGTTCCAGGCGTCGCCATTTGCGCTGTAATCTTCGCGCACTGTGCCCCACTGCCTGTCACTTACGTATGGCCCCCAACGTTTCCAACCCGTAGTTTTTAATCTGTCGGCTTCTGCGCCCATAAATTAGTTTTTATTTCCAGGCATTGCGCAAAAAACGCAGCCAGTTACCATGCATCATTTGTTCGATATCTGTTTCACTGTAGCCTCGTTTTGTTAATATCTCAGGCACTTTTTGCAAATCTGTGATAGTTTCCAGATCATAAGGGCATTGTTCTTTACCAAAGGCACCATCCAGATCAGTACCCATACCAACATGCTGGGCGTTGCCGGCTATCTGACAAATATGGTCAATATGGTCGGCCATAACATTAAGGTTGCAATTCATCGCTTTTGGGTCTGATTGTCCCCTCACCCAGTCCGGCACCATCATCCAGGCATCAAGGGCCGCACCGATAACTGCGCCACGATCAATAAGAGCCTTTATCATCTCGTCGCTGTACTGGCGGTTATGATCAACCAGCGCACGGCAATTATTATGGCTTGCCCAAACGTGCCCGCCAAAATTATCAAGGGCCTGCCAAAAAGCATCATCGCATAAATGTGTTGCATCGAGGATGATGTTAAGGCGTTCCATTTCTTTTAACAACTCAATGCCGTTGCTCCCCATTTTACCCGTTGCATCCGTACCATTCGCGTATCGGCCAGGGCCGTAATGTGCAGGGCCTAAAGCTCTTAAACCACAGTTATAAGCTTTCTGGAGATAACTTACATCAATTATTGAATCTGCGCCCTCTAAACTTAAAATATAGCCTACAGGCTTAGCAGAATTATCACCGCCCGTTTGCCATAAAGCCACATGTTTCTCCAACCCGGCAAGGTCAGTTACCTGCACCATTTCGCCTGCATCTTCCATGGCTTTGTACCAGGCCAGTTGTCCCTGTGTTTGTGCCCAGGCCTGTTGAGGAGAATGCCAGCCGGGCAAATGATTATCCGGTGCTACATAGCGGCCTATCTGCGTAGCTACAACCAACCCTATTTCACCTTTCCTCAACTCGGGTAATGCAACAACAGCTTTGGCACGATCGGGTTTATCAGTTAAACCAACCTCGCGGGTGTTGATAGCGGCAACCGGCTGCGTAAGGTCGCGGTTCCACTCAAGAGCGTTCATACTGAGGTCTAAGTGGGCATCTATAGTGAACATAGCGTTTAGTGAATGGTGATTAGTTAAATATTTATCTTTCTATCTCTGGCGACGGTTTTCCATTCGCCCGAGATCCAGTTATTTTCAATAGTAATGGCCCGTTCATAGAGAGCTACCGTCGGACAAACATGAAACGGCAAACCATATAACACATCGCCGACTTTGTAACGATGTCCCGTACCCGCATCGGCTACCAGATGTTCTTCACTGTGACTGATAAATTTAAGCTCCGGTGCATTCAGAAAATGTACCCTTTCTTTCAGGGGTCTTTCCGCAGATACAGACTTATGGCCAAGATCGATACAAATCTTGTTATCATCCGGCAACGAGATCACTCTTGCGATAAGCAAAGCTGCGGTTTGAAATGGTTGCTCGGGATAAGCATCACCATAACCCTTATCCCAATAAACAAACGTGCCGGGACTGAGTTCTACATCCTGTAATTTAGCAATAATAGGCATCGTAGGCGAACCGCCCGCAATTAACATCGGTTTTGTGTAACCTGCTTTTATCAGATCTTCCATTAGTTGATGAACAGGTTGCAAAGCCTCGTCAGCACGTTTTTGTCTTATCGCAAAATCACTATCATGGATATGCCCGTCGTACGCATGTAAACCCATCAAACTTAAACCTGGTAACACAGAACAAGTCTGATAAAGGCTAAAAGCTTGTTTTGGATCGATCCCCGTACGGTTCATGCCCACGTTAAGATCTATATAAACCGGGATAATTAAACCCTTTGCTGATGCTGTTTGCGATATTTTGTTAGCTGTATAATCATTATCAACCAGGCAGGAATACGCGGTATCAGGATAAGACTGTATCACATCAATAAAGCGCTTTAATTTTGGCCCTGCAGGTTGATAAGCCAATAACACATCGGCAGCACCGGCTATACCCAACATTTCAGCCTCGGCAATGGTGGCGCATTTAAATTTGCTAATCCCATTTTGTATCATAAACAGTGCAGCATCGACACTTTTATGGCTTTTGGCATGCGGGCGTAAACGCGCATGATCATCAACCATCGATTTTAGCAGATCAATGTTGTACTTTACCCTATCAGGATAAACCACCAATGCAGGGGTATCCAATTCATCAACGTTATTGATGATATACCAGTCCGGTGTTTCCATTTGTGATGCGGGTTAGTGCAATTCAAAAAGTGCTTCTATTTCAACAGGAATATTATCCGGCAAAGAACCCATTCCTACTGCACTGCGAACGCCGATGCCATTCTCTTCGCCCCAAACCTCAGCAAAAAGTTCGCTTGCACCGTTTATAATATATGGGTGGCGCTCAAAATCAGGCGTGCAATTAACCATGCCCAACACTTTTATTACGCGTTTTACACGATCAAGGCTTCCTAAATTTTCTTTTATAGTTGCCAGCATAGCCAAACCAACCTGCCTTGCAGCAAGCTTACCATTTTCCATATCAATGGTATCACCAATGCGGCCAATGATCAGTGTGCCATCATCCTGCACGGTGCCGTGTCCAGATAGGTAAAGGTATTTGCCATCAATTAAACATGGTTTGTAAACACCGAGCGGTTTTGGCGCCGGCGGAAGGCTTAAGCCTGTTTCTTTGAAGTTTTGTTCAGCAGAGTTCATTTTGTAAAACTATTACTTTTACTATCAGATGCCAGTTTTAATTATAAAAAAAGCCGGGAACCACCCCGGCTTTTACTTTCATAACCATTATTATTAAAACTTGTACGAGATCCCAAAATTGATAGAGTAATCGGCAAAGGCTGCATCGCCAATTACGTACGTGCCGGTTTTTACTGAGTTTTCTTTATCGGTAACACTTTGCTGGCGGTTTCTTTTTAACGCAACTGGCACACTTGCAAAAAGGTTAACCCTTTTTAAGCTGTAATTTAAAGATGGCTCAACCGAGATGATATAACCCGGACGACGGAATGCATCACTTTTACCTATCAGGTCACGGGGCGGGATTCCTTCAATACGGCCACCTACTGATGCTGTAAGCGCGCTCAATGATCCGCCGAAAGTGTAGTTTACTCCAACGCGCGCAAGGTACTGATCAGGTACACTCATGATGTCCTCATTAGCCAGGGCTGCGCTAAGCGTTTCGCGATAAGTACGTGTGCCATTTGTATTACGCGGGTTTGCCATGTAATATAAGTTGGTATAACCACTAAAACGGCCGCCTAAATGTAAGAAACCGTTTAATTCTGCGATGATACCAACACCACCGTCACCTAACTGGATTGATTGATCAACCGGGCGTTTTGATGGGGTTACGTTATAGAAATAACTCATGTAGTTATAATCGCCGGTGGGCAGCTTTACGCCTAAGCCCAACTGTAAGTTGCCGTTATGTGATGTTCGCGGATCAAATAACCAGCGATACCCTACTACACGGGCATCCCCAAAACCATGCGAATATGAGCGGTGGCGCTCTTTTAAACCATGCTCGTATAATGATGAACGAATATTGATCAGATAAGGGATGCCTACAGTTACCGACCAAAATCTGTCGAAATTACGGGTAAGGCTCAGGTCAATAGTGTTCTGAAAATTCACCACCTCATTGTGCAGGGTTTGACGTTGTTTTTGCTCCTCGGTACCCTTAAAGTGCTTGTATGAATGGAAATAACGGTATGATGAAGTGAAAACCCAACTGCTCTCATCGCCGGGTGTTGCACCGCTGTCTAACATAGGGTGCTCCATAACCGAAAACGATCCTTTACCACTGATGGCTACACAGCCTTGTGCGTTAGCTTTAGTGTTCACGAATAATACGTATATGATAATGCCCGAAAGCACTTTGTAAATTAATTTCATTTGTGTGGGTTTT
>JAESTD010000329.1 GCA_016763755.1 Mucilaginibacter sp. | reverse complement strand
CTGGAAAGCATCCAGCCTAAAGCCATCTATCCCCTTATCGGCCCAATAGCGCATTACATCATATACCTCATGCCTAAGTTTAGGATTCTCCCAGTTAAGGTCGGGTTGCTTGCGCGAAAAATAGTGCAGGTAATAGGAGTTCGTTACCGAATCATATCGCCAGGCATCATGGTTTATGTCAAACAAGCTATACCGGTAAGCAGGTTTACCTTTTTCGGCGTCCCACCAATGGTAATAATTGCGGTAGGGATTAGTACGCGAACTACGGCTTTGTTTAAACCACTCGTGCTCATCGCTGCTATGATTCACTACTAAGTCCATTACCAGCTTTATGCCGCGCTGGTGCATACCTTTTAGCAAAGCATCAAAATCTTGTATGGTGCCAAAATCTTTCATGATGTTGCGGTAATCGCTTACGTCATACCCGTTATCATCATTTGGCGAGCTGTATACCGGGTTTAGCCAAACGGTGTTAATGCCGAGGCTTTTTATATAATCCAATTGAGATGTAATGCCCTTTAAATCGCCAATGCCATCACCATCGCTATCTTTAAAGCTTCGTGGATATATCTGGTAAACAATAGCTTCTTTCCACCACTGCTGTTCGCCGGTATCGGCCTTAAAGGTATTTGCCGGTTTATCGGCTGCATGCTGGCAACTGCTTAGCAGCAGCAAGCCCAGCGCACAAAGGCTAAGTAATTTATTGGTTTGCATAGTGATATAATTGGTTATTGAAAGTAACCAAATTCTGCGATAAAACGATAAACAAAAAGCCGCACGTTGATCAACGTGCGGCTTTGCTATTATTTGCAAAAGTCTTGTTTCCTGACTCTTGATGTCTCGAAGCTTTTGTAATTACGCTTTTTCAGCAGAAGCTTGCAGGTGGTATTTCACCAAGTTATCTATAGGTGAGCGAATAATGTTACCAACCGTCATGCCGTTCTCAACGCAAACTTCTTCCAACACATTGCGGAAGTTATAGCCTACAGAACCTATACAATTGAAAGTATATTTCTTAAAATCAGGATAGTGTGTAACCAGGTTTTTGAAGAAATCTTCAAATGATGTACGCACAAGGTTGCGTGAGTATTCGATGTTTACGTTGTTATCATAAACAAACTTGCTAAAGCTTGCGCAGAAACGGTTAGCACGTGGTTGGGTATAAACAATCTCGTTGATATCGTCAGGAGTAAGTTTAAACTCGTCCCAGAATATTTTACGCACTGCTTCAGGCATGTAACCACGCAGATAATCCGTCAGTAATTTTTTGCCGATATAGCAACCGCTGCCTTCATCTCCAAGGATGTAGGCACCTGAATCAATGTTGTGGGTAATTTCGCGACCGTTGTAAAGGCAAGTGTTTGTACCTGTACCTAATATAGCGGCAAAACCTTCGTTATTGCCAAGCAATGCGCGTGCGGCAGCAAGCAGATCATGGCCTATATACACTTTCGATTTTTCAAATACCACTTGCATGGCATCTTCCACAATCTTGCGCATTTCTGGCGTTGAACAACCGGCACCGTAGTAGTTAACTTCGGTAATTTCGTCTTTATTTAAATCCGTAGGCAGACTTTCTTTTAAAGACTGAATAATGTATTCTGTATTTGAGAAGTAAGGATTATATCCTTCGGTATTGAAATACACCTTTTTACCATCTTCGGTAACTAAACACCAATTGGTTTTGGTTGAGCCACCGTCAGCAATTATGATCATAAAATAAGTTTTTAAAATTGGCTAAAAGTATGATTAACTTATTGTAAATAAAACACTAAATTATTTAAAAAACTAAAACTCTGATACACAGTGTGTAAACTTTTATTTTGTGTATAATACTGTGTATTTTTAAACCAATTAATATCTGTCTCACTTACAGGTATTAACTGGTTAACGATCCCGAAAAATTTCGTGTTGTAACATTGATGTGCAATAAATTACAGCGCATGTTAGATCGCATTAATATACAATTTTTTAACAATAATTTATTTGCACCGTTTTTTTAAGATCATTATCTTCATGATATTATTTGCAGAACTCTTCCGTATTTAACTTCACGCTAATTAAAAACAGCCTAATCCTACCGTTTTACAACCTGAGGGGATAAGACAATTTTTTTATTGCCAATACCAATATATAATTTTAGCGGTTCCCCACGATGCTGATTTTTAGCGCTATTAATTTATGTTGTGTATTGTTTATATAAGTGCTGCGGTAAATTTGCTTACCGACGAAGATTTGAAAGAGTTACTTGTTCAAAGTCAAGCAGGTAATCAGAAGTTTAATGTAACTGGGCTGCTTTTATATTATAAAGGTGTATTTATGCAGCTGATAGAAGGCGGCGAAGATGATATCAGGCAGCTTTTCGAGAACATCGAAAATGATCCCCGCCATACTGCCGTAATAAAATTAGCCGAAGAAAAAATTGAAGAACGTTCGTTTGGTGATTGGGCAATGGCCTTCAAGACAATATCAGACGAAGAATTTTCAAAGATAGAGGCTTACGTACAACCTGAAAAACTAAACCTGCCCGACGATAGCAAAAGCGAGGCCGTTAAATTAATCAAGACCTTTTTTGACGGACATCATTAAGAGCAGCGTTTTAGACGCCTTACATGTATAGCTATATAACCAGCTATTGTGTAATAGCTATTGCCTAAGTCAACCAGTTTTTGCATATTTGCACCGCGAAAATGTAGTTAAGCGATTTTGCTTGTTATAATTTTGGCGATGGTCCTATAGCTCAGCTGGATAGAGCAACAGATTTCTAATCTGTAGGTCTTTGGTTCGAATCCAAATGGGATCACTGGAAATGCCTCAATGAAAATTGAGGCATTTCGCGTTTAAGCGATTTTTTGATTAGTTAAGAACAGCGCAAATGATATAAAAGCATTCCAGGCTATCTATTCCAACTTTCGAAATAATAACTTCTTTTGCTTTTTTGTAAAATAAGTTGTTTTGCAATTCATAAAGTTTACGCTAAATTAGTGTAAATCAACTCAATAACCATGAAAAACAAATTTCCTCTCGCGGTCATGCTGCTTGTAGCAGTATGCTTAACCAATTGCAGAAAAGACAATTCGGTAGCCGAAGAAAACCTTACACTTAACAGCGATGGCTCGGTGATGGCGGCCTCGGGTGTGCCGGTACATTCGGTTATTACCATTGCCGGCCGCCCGTATACATCAGGGCAAACGCTGGTTAATGCTAATGGCAAAAACGCGCGTTTTAACAACCCGTTCGGTATTCAATTAATGGATGATGGAACCATTTACGTGGCCGATACCGACAACAAGACTATCCGCATGGTGAGCCCAAATGCTGATGTTACCTCATTAAATGTACCTGATCATACCATGGTCAATCCTGCTTTTTGGTTAAAGGGTCCTAAATACTTTGGTATTGACAACAACGGAGCTATATTTATCATTGATCAGGACCCGGCATATCCACACGATAAGGCAATGTTCTATAAATCGTCAGGAGATTTTATTGGAGGATATTGGAGCGATTATTATGATGTAAAAGATATCGTTAAAGACCCCTTCGGTAATGCATTCTACACAACTTTTGGTAATCAATTACAACGCGTTACTCTGAAGCAGTCAAACAAGACTTTTAATTATCCAAGTGTCGATTTCACCAATTCTTTTTTGCCTGATGCCCCCGGTTATTATACCTTTCCTGCCATATTCATGGGGAATAATGGTGTAATTTATTTTGTTTACAAAGGCAAGTTATACAAACGTTCAAAAGATGGTACTGGTGCCGCTATATTTCAGAACCTTAGCTTTACCGATGTTACCTGCATTATGGCTAATAAGGATAGCCGCACGCTTTACATTGCTGATAAAGGCTACATCAGGCGGATAGATAATGGCATATTGACCACTATTACAGGCCCTAATTCAAACTACAATGATAGTCGCGATGGTATCGGTATACGAGCCGATGTATATGCCAAATACCTGGCGCTAAGCAAGGATGAAAGTACCATCTATTTCTCTGACCCAAAGGCAGATGCTATAAGAAAGATCGTATTGAGATAGCGGAAAGCAAGTTTAATCTGTAGGTGTTTGGTTCAGGCCCGAATGGAAAAAAATGCCTCAATAAAAATTGAGGCATTTTGCTTTAAAGAATTATTTAAGCCTGATTGAACTTCTGAACCTGTCAACTACAAAGAATATCCAACAGATACATTAAATACCCGATTTTTAACGCCGGAATCAGCGCCGTTTATGATATTAGTGAATCCATAGCTATAACCCGCACTCAATTGAAAATGATAATTAAAGGCAAATCCAGCTATGCCATTAATACCAAAGTCAGTCCTTTTCAAGCCGTTATCGCCAATGCTGTAGTTCCCTTTTTGTTCAGGCATGAAAGTGCCGTCCATACTCTCAATAACCTTGTATTTGCCTGATAAAAGATATCCAATATAAGGCCCTCCGCCAAAAAATATTTTACCGGGAGCAATCTTTACATTGTATAAAATATTTACAGGAAGTTCAAGATAATTATAGTTTACCGTAGCTTCTACTTTGTAATTGTTAATAGCTATTTCATACCCCGGCTGAGGCTGTGAGGTAAAAGTAGAATTACCTTTAAATCCTTTCTGGGAGTAAAACAAACCTGGTTCAATTGACCAATTTGCGAAACCTATGTTTGCAAATACGCCGGCATCAAACCTTGCCAGATTTTTGGTTTCAGTACCGGATGGAAGAGTTCCGCGATCTGCTGTGGCCAGATTTAAGCCGCCTTTAATTCCAAATTGGACTGACTGTGCGATAACAAATTGAGAGGCGACTAATAGGAATAGAAATAAAATAGATTTTTTCATGTGTTAAGGTTTATCGCATAGATAACCATTTTAATATAAAATTATTGTCTCAGGCTATAAGTTTTGACGTTGTTGGATGTAAATATTTCTCACCCGGGAATTTCCCAAGTTCTTTCCTAAAGCCTATCGTATAAGTGTAAAAAATTAAGTTGTTGATAATGAGCCCGAAATCTCTTTATTGATCAATAAAGCCTTTTAAATGCATTTAAAACGTTTTTTCTGTTAAATAATCGAAACCTAATCATTAATGAATCCGTAAAAATATTAACTATTGATTACTTCCTAAATCTTTAAGTCTCGTTTGACTGATTGCTTCCCGTTAGTTTAAAGCCTGCTGAATGTGATGCTTTAAAAGTGCTATGTACGACTGATGAAAGCAAACACCCACGCTTCGAGCCTGCGCAATATTTGTAATTGATTAAGAGAGTGTTGTTGATGTTTTTTGCTTTAGGTTTATGAAACTATTTCGCGTAGTTCTATGTCTTTTTCTTGTTCTAATTGCTGCGAGGAGCAGCGCACAGGGCTGTTTAATTCGTAATTATGATCCTTACAACAAAGTATTTAATTACTTAACCAGTTCCAGAACGTTTGCACCAGGTAATGGGAAGAATTTCGTCCTATGGGAAGGAGTATGTGGGCCGCACACCTATATTCAGTTACTAAGTCCTCGAAATGGGAATTGCACAGTAACAGGCATAGGAACGGGGGAATACTACCCGATTGTTTCAACGCCATTTACAGCGCCCTGTGCGCTTCCGCTTGATGATTATATCTGGGTGATGATATTATTTGCCGGTGGTATTTCTTACGCTCTTATCAGAAAAAATAGATTATCGATAGTGCAATAAGTTAATTAAATATCAGGCAGTTTTCCTGATTGAAAGACCTACTAAAAACACGTATGCCTCAATGAAAATTGAGGCATACGTGTTTTATAATCCTGTTAAAGCTTGTCTCGGGCACCAACCTTATCTTAATATAAGTTTTCTAACCGTTTCATTGCCGTCGGTAAAATATAGCGTACTTTCATCTTTAGACAACGCTATAAAGTTTGCGACAACAAATGCTTCTTTGCCAACTCCATCCGGATCCGGGTCGAAAAAATCTCCGTCGACTCCAACCAGTTTAGTTAGTTTGTTATTGGATATACTTATTATATCGCCACCATTAACTGTCAGGTACAGTGTCCTGCTATCTTTTGTCGCAACCAGGTCATTTATTCCTTTTAACTCGATGTTGCGGAAAATGCGTGTAAACACACCACTTTTGGTAAGCTTGTAAATAAATCTACGACGGATCACGATATATTTAACGCCGTTGTTTCCACAGTAAATACCCGAAACTGCAGGTGATTCCAGACTTTCGGTATTCAAAGAATCTCTTGGCGGAGTATAGGGATGCTGGCCCATAATTCCATTTACTATTTCTCCACTCTCGATGAACCCTTGTTGTTGGGTCTCATGACCCGTTACGTAGCGGTATCCGCATAATTGTAAATAATTACTGAATGGATCTATTGCTATATTATAGTATCTATAGGTGTAATAATTTACCTGGCTTTTGGGGGTTATCAGTTCGCCCGAAGGTTTTAATATCCAGAGCTTGTGCACTGAATCAGGAGTTATGGCATAATTGGATAAAACGTTCATTGTTCCATCCTTAGAAAAAAGAACTCTTTCGGGAAAGGTAAGTTTTTGTCCGTCAATTGCAGTAGGAAATTTTACTGTAGACACTGTGCCATCGGGAGTGATCTTTCGGATTGCGTTATTAAACAGGTCCGCAACATATAGATCTCCATTTTCTGCAATATCAATTCCATGAGGGAAATCAAATCTTGCCTCCTTGCCCTTACCATCGGCAAAACCCTGTGTGCTTTTCATACCGGCAATCGTGATCACTGATAATGGCGGCAGTCCGCTACTGGTGCTCAAAGCAGCAGATGGGTCGTTATTATTTAATAGTGGCTGTTCGGTTTTTTTACATGCCCCAAATGATATTAAGGCGCATAAAAGGACCAGATGTAGAAGCTTTTTCATGGTAGTGGGTTTAAGAGTTAAAGCATAATTGGTTTACCCAAATTTACTTCCAGCTACTATAAATTTGCTACACAAATTGAGAACAAACAGTTGACTTTCAATTGAATATAAACTTTCGGTTTTTTATTTACTATTTAAAGGTAATCATGAATTTCAGTATACAGGAACATGCCGTAAGGTGACACATTTGTTCCAAAAAGTTAACAGTAACTCCACAATTTCTCCATTTATAGCGCTTAATTTGTTTTAAAAGGGCCAGAGAGTTAATTTTAATTACCAATTATTCCGTTTTATGAAAAGATTTATTGTGCGAGTGGCCTTGCCATGTATTATTTTATATGTGATATTGACCCTGGTCGGCTGAAAGAAAGATGTTCAATTCTTGAAAGATATTCAACCGGATATAAACGCCCCGGCCTTATTGGCAACTCAACATTCCCAACGATTAATCCCAAATGTATTTTTGTGGCAGACGAAACAGGTTGGTCGATCAGAAAGATAGCCAGGCAATAAGATAATTCTATGGTACAAGGTATTGGTTAGCAGGATACTCAGTAAAATCTTTTATGGTGATTTTATAATAAAGTGATAATTAAAGCAGTTTAAACTTTGTGAATTAATTG
>JAESTD010000328.1 GCA_016763755.1 Mucilaginibacter sp. | reverse complement strand
TTTACGGACCGCGTCATTTGAGAATTCCGCAACATAGAGATCACCGTTTTCAGCAATGTCAATACCCTGAGGGAAATTAAACCTGGCTTGATCACCCTTGCCATCCACAAATCCGTACTTGGATGGCTGTCCCGCAATGGTGATAACAGATAACGGTGGTAATCCTGTGCTCGTACTCAAGGAAGCAGAGGTATCATTATTTTGTAGTAAAGGCTGTTCGCTCTTTTTACAAGCTCCGAGTAATATCAAGGGAAGTAAAACCAAGATTTGTAGTTGTTTTTTCATAGCTGTAATGGTGGGTGTTTAGAATCGGTTACTCAAATTTACCGCACTCTACAGAAAATCTACTACACAAAATAAGAACAACGGTTGACTATCAAAGCGTTACCGACCTCAGTAATTGCTAATAAGCTATGTTGTCCATTAGCTCAATTCAGAAATATTGAAACTTTTACTTTTATAGAGTTTGATGAAAACTTGAATTATAAGAAACAGCGTAGTCTTATGCTGACAATCATACAATGGGGGTAATGTTAACTCTTATTACTTAAGTTGCACATATTTTTCCCATTCGTTAAATAACTCTTGCTTAATTAGTTATCTTGAGTTAAATTGATTAACCAAACAAACCTACTTATGAAAAACCTTATAGTACGCATGGCATTGCCATGTCTTGTGTTATCTGCTTTAGCAACGCTAAATAGCTGTAAGAAGGAAAGCCAGTTATCCGAAGGCATTCAGCAGAATGTAAATGATTCAGCCTTACTGGCAACGAGCACTCCAACGGTATCCTACACGGTTAGTACTTTAGTAGCCCGAAGTCAAGACCTGAAATCCCCCAATTCTATCTGTAGTGCGTCTGACGGAACAGTATATTCAGTCAAATCCTCTATCAATTACCCGGGTATCGTAAAGATCGGCACAGACGGTGGTTATACGAAGTACCTTGACTACGACGGAATAATATCTGTTAAGGCGGGGGCTAACGGAAGCCTTTATTTCCTGAAGAACTATGTGATCAATAATTTTGTTCTTGACAGCTTCAATGTTTTTAAAGTCGATAGAAACAAGAAGGTTACCATGATCCCCGTTCAGGAAAAGTTATCTCACGTATCAGACTTCGCTATCGGGCCCGATAGTAGCTTATACCTTTCTGAAATTGATAATTGTAGGATTATTAAAATCACCAAAGAAGGCGTTCAAAGTGTGTTTGGAGGAAAGAAAGGCGTTAAGGGATACGCCGATGGGCCAAGGGGTATATCACATTTTACTTATCCTACACAGCTGAAGTTTGGTGAGGATGGCAACCTTTGGGTGCTGGATGGTGCGGTCTACCACTTTGGACAACGGATAAGGAAAGTTAGCATGGATGGTGCAGTAACGACTCTATTTACGTTGAAATACAATTTCCAGCAATACAATTCCATTTCCGCATTTGCCGTAACCAAACGGGATAAGAACTTTAACCTTACCCCAAATCAAAATGTATTCTTCTTTGTCAGGGGATTTACTGGTGCGGATAAAACGGTTCAGTATAACCAACTCTTTCACCTATCAAATACCAAGGTACTCACCTCAATGGGGCCAAACCTCCCTGAAGGTACGAACGCTGATCCGTTTGAACATGACGGAAGTTTACAAGTGGCAACATTTAACCTTCCCTATGCGATGACCATTAATCCAAAGGGTATTTTTGTTGCAGATTTTTATGGCAATTCAATAAGAAAAATAGAAAGGCAATAAGAATGTATCGTATGGTTGTCACATTAACTTTATAAAGCTTATAGTTAAACCAGACACACCGGGTTATCAGTAATGTGCTAATGAAAAAGAAAAGTCCCTGCGCACTTGCCTTGCCAGGGACTTTAACTTAAACTACAATTTTAAATACGTAGGCATTTACTTGAACTGTGGTCAATATAAAATATAGCGCTGGAGCTACCTCAGAATAAGTTTTCTGACGGTTTGGTCATCGGTAAAATAAAGGGTGCCTTCGTCCTTAGACAATGCCAAATGGCTGGCAAAAACATAGGCCTTATTTCCAACTCCATCCGGGTTAGAAAAGCTGCCGGTAAAACCAACAAGTTTCGTCAATTTATTATTGGATACGCTTACAATCTCCCCACGATCTACAAAATAAATAGTTTTAGAATCATTTGTCGCAACCAGGTCTCGAATCTCATGGAAATTGATATCGCGATAAATACGAGTGAATACACCGCTTTTAGTAAGCTTATAAACATATCTGTTGCGAATGACAATATATTTAACACCATTATACCCGCAGTAAATATTTGTCATCGCGGAATACTCCCTGCTCTCTGTATTTAACGAATCTAATGGTGGCGAATATGGATGCTGGCCCATTATGCCATTCACGATCTCGGCACTTTCAATAAAACCTTGCCGATATGCTCGATGTGTAGTAACATAGCGCTCGCCGCTCAATTGCAAATAATTACTAAAAGGGTCTTTACATATATCGTGATAGATGTAGGTATAATAATTAACCTGGCTTGCAGGTGTTATCAATTCCCCTGTCGGTTTAATTATCCAGTATTTATGTTTATCAGGTGTACTCAGATCCCAATTGGTTAGAACACTAAGTGTCCCATCTGTCCCAACAAGAACCTTTATTGGCAAGAAAAGCGTTTGCCCATCGCTACTTGGCGAAATCGTCACTGTCGAAACGTTTCCTGCTGGTGTAACCTTACGTATGGCGTTATTAAACATATCAGCAACATATAAATTTCCGTCTTGGCCAATATCGATACCATACGGAAAATCAAACCGCGCCTGATCGCCCTGCCCATCCGCAGATCCCTCAACATTGTTTTTACCCGCAATGGTGATCACAGACAATCGGGGCGGTTGTGCTGTTGCACTTAAATTTGATGAGACTTCGTTAAGATTTTGCAAAGGCTGCTCGCTTTTTTTGCATGCACTTAATGATATTAAAGCGCACAAAAAGATGGATGGTAATGTTTTTTTCATGGCAGGAATAATTGGTATCAGGATAATTGGCTTACCCAAATTTAACTTTCAGTAAATTATATTTACTACACAAAATAAGGCCAAATACGGGTAAGATATTATTAGATGATAGCGGTCTTATATCGTGCTCTATTTTAATTAGATTAAGTATGGTTATGAATTATCAGTAAGAATTTCACAGAAGATTTTATCCCATCTACATTCATTATTTTCGTCGTTACTTTAACTGACATTTAATGAATAAGCACTACGGCAAATTGATCAACCGGATCATACGGGAGAAAGGTCATTCCTTTCAAAGCATTGCCAAACATCTGAACATCGACAAAAAAGTCGTTTTGTCATGGTTAAATGAACCAATCCCCTCTATAGAATCTATCAATCAGATAGGTGATGTGATCATCCACAATTTCGCTGCAGACTTTCCCGAGCTTTTTGACGGAAAAATCATCCGTCCTGAGAAACAATCAAGCGAGGTAGTCAGTGAAGAAACTAAAAAAGCTTTTTTTAGAGATAAATATATTTCTCTTTTAGAAAAATACAATTCGCACTTATTGAAAATTATTAAAAACTGTCGCGAGGAACACGGTGAGGCATGTTGCCGCACGTAAAATCAATCCAGCGGTTTTCTGACCATATTCTTAATTGCGCTGTTCAGGCAGTTCTCAAAGATGTATAAGGCCTAAATGCTTTGGTTAAATAATATTATGGATGAGCGTTTGTAAGTATTTATGCATAGCTTACGAGATCTGTTAATAATTCATTGTATTCCTCAAGCAAAGAAAGATACTTTTCTTTGTAAAAATCGTCCTCTACAGATTCCTGTATTCCAAGGTTAAATTTCGGACCTGAATTTAACATTTTCTGAAATTCTTCGTTGGTAAACATGTTTGGAAATTCCTTGCTAAAATCATGTCGTAAGATTCCGCCGATCTGTAAAATAACGGATGGTTTTATACTTGGGCTGCCAAAATAATTGTAAAGCGTTCTTCTGTTTATACCTAATTGAAGCGCAAGATTACTAACGTTGAAGCTATTCTTTCTAACAACGTACTCTATGATTTGACCCTGATGATTATTCATGCATCCGGTTTTCCAAAACTTAGGCCAATTGTACTGCTTGTAACTACAAGCCGCATAAGTATTTCATGATTTTACCAACTCGAAAATATCTAAATCAAAGAGCAACACTTGTGCCTATCGGTTAAAGACTTTTAACCTTTTAAACTCGCCCTGTGTATGGTTTTATAGGCGTAAGTTCCTAACTTGGCCTCAACACAATACATCTTCTCTTGTAATATTCCAAAATAGCCCGTCAAGATCCATAATTGCTAAGTTCTCGCCTTTTAAGCCATAGCCTATACGGCTGCCTCGGCAATCAAACCTGCAGTGAAGCGTTATTTTGTGACATCTTAGATCGGCTGGATAACATCAGTCATAAATTATGGGGCTTTCCATGTATCAGCGGTTAAAACCGGATTGAACTCAATATCAGTTGTGGTAATAGTAAGTTTATTTTTCCCGTCAGATGATTCGGTTACTGATGGAAAAGTTATCCCATCCTTAGTCAAGAAATTTCGGTAAACAGAAAAGTTAGGCGTACCGGCAATTGTATAAGCATTAGCTTTGAGGCTGTTGTTGGTATCTACCAAATAGATCACTTTGCTACCATTAACAAAAAAGGTAAGTAGGCGATCGCCCTTTGATTCTGTTACGGTGGCGGAAGAAAGGTAGCTGTTAAGGCTTTTATGCAAACCCATTATCCCCTGGTAAAGACTGAGTTCCATTTCTTTTTTATCCTTCTCAGCCAAAGGTGTTTTTGATCCTTTTACCCATTGCCAGCTATCTGCCCCTGCAGATTGCTTTACCATAAGCAAAGTTTGCCCCTGCCTTATTTCAAGCCGAAATTTTTTTGCCGTAATATCTGTTATCGCTACTGCCTGCATATTGCCGGTGATGGTCGACTTTTCTTTGACGGTATTGATCTTATCAATAGCATTACCGCCGTAATTGGAGCGCAGTTTACTTACCAGGTCGGCTGCCGATAAGGTGGACTTGGATGAACCTGCATCTTTCCCGGTAGCCGAACCACTCGCTGATGAAGCGACATTCCCGGAAACTTTCCCTTTAGATTTTATAGGACGTTCCTTGGCCAATTCCTCTTTATCCTTGCGGAAGTAAAAATCGCCATCCATTACCAACATATCCTGCTCGGCTGGTGGGCTGTAAAACAAACTGTGCTTTTCCACTTTGCCGTTATTAAATTTTAGTGTTATTTCTCCGGCAGATAACTGATAGGTGCCGGCAGCTGATTTATCATTACTGAATTTTCCGCCAATGCTGCCGCCTGTTGCTGTTTCACCGGCAATGCCTACCACGCTGGAGTGGTCAGTTGTGAAATTACCTTTCCCGTCAAAAAACAGAAAATCTGACGAAAAGGCACCCACATAAGGTGTATTTGTGCCTATTCCCCCGCTTCCTGATGCCGATTTGCGTTCGTAAGCTGCGGCAGGTAACGCTGTGATAGGTTTAACTTTATTAAGTGTATGCCTTATACCCTGAGTACTTTCTAAATTGCCGCTTTTGTTGATCTTGTACGTTTCGTTGTCTTTCTCATAAACAAAATGCACCATACCGCCGCTAACACTGTATTTTCCCGTAACATCAGTACGCCAGGTACGGCTTTTCATATTGTCTGTGTATGATCCATCGGGCCGAAAATAAACCGAATAATAGTTTATCTGCATTCCGTTAAAAGGGCTGTTATATAGCTGCGCCCCTGCATAAACACCATTCAGCTTTTGCGCTTTTACACTGCTGTTGAACAAGCTCGCGACGATGCCGCCAATTAATAGCCAATTTTTAAGCATTATTTTATGCGTTAAGTTTAAAGTTTGCTTACACTATAAAGGATTTAAGAGGGCAATTTGTTGTTAAGGAAAACAAATTGATTAGTTGATAAATCGTATGCTGCAAATACATTAATAACCTATAAAATTTCTTTTAAAAGCACGGGAATGCTTGCAGAGAAAAATGAAATACATTTATTAAAATAACGCCTCTGCTCTCCGTCAGAGCGTTATCAATTGCACAATAAGAACGCAGAGAGTATAAAAATAGGGGATTTGTTTACTTTCCTTTTAGGCCATCATTTTCCGGACGCCTCGCAAGTTCTATCATAGCTGATACCTCTTCAGCCAGCCCTTCGGGCGTGCTCATGTTGCCTTCAGTTTTAAAACGGATATTGCCCTTACCATCCAATATAAATTTGGCGGGGATTGAGCTGATATCCAATTGACTGGTTAAATGGGATGAGTGCCCATCATTACCCGGTTTTTCATCCAAGAGCACCTGAAAGCTATAATTGTTCCCAGCGATGTATTTTTTTACAGCATCAACATGGTTGTCGTCTGTTTCCCAAACATCTACAAACAGAAACTTGACGCCGGGATCACTTTTATATCGGTTCACCGCTAACTGCATACCAGGAAAAGAACGCTTACAAGGGCCGCACCAGGTTGCCCAAAAATCAAGCACTACTACTTTTCCTTTCAGATCTGCCAACGATACGGTATTTCCGTCAAGGTCTTTAAGGGTAAACTGCGGCCCCGGCACATTGATCATTTTTTTAGCGATCTCGGCATAGGTACTTTGTGATGCGGTATGCTTAAGCCCTGTTATATATTGCTCAAAGCCGGCATCCGAGCCTTTTATCTTAATGTAAGCTTGCTTCAAAGTGCTATCCATACCCGGCCTTGCTTTGTATGTCTGGTAGGCCGCGCTCATTACCGCCAGTGCTTCTTTACTTTTGCCTGCACGTTGTAAATTAAAAGCATACTTTTCGTTAAGTTCAGGGGCTTGCCCACCTGAGCGTGCGTACATCGGTTGTTCGATAGCCGCTGCTTCGGCAAACCTGCCTTGCTTCATCAGTATAGCAACATAGGTATCGGCATAACCATCGCAAATAATTTGTTGTGCTGCCAAGGCAGCTTTGGGCGACTTATATTTTGCTGCAACCGGATGTTGCAGCTTTGCATATGCAATATCAAGTGCTTGCTTTGACAAATCTGCGGCAATATTTAATTGTTCTGGTTTTAGGGATAACATTGATGCCATACCATTTAACATCGGCGCCAATGCGGACTTATCTTTTACTGAAGGTTCGATTCGTTTAAAATCCCCGATTTTGCTTGCCATCAAATAAGCGGTAGCCAATTGTGACCGCATCCTATCAAGGATGCCGTTTGATTTCACTGCCGCCTCCGGGTGCTTAGTAACATAGCTTTTATACAATTCTTCTTTCTTAGCGGGGTCGTTCTCGGCGTCAAAAGTTGTCTCTAATGCGTCTTTCTGTTGATGTGCATCAGCAAATTTTGTTTTAATAATAATGTTTACCGAATCAGCTGATTCTTTTTTCCCTATTCCGCTGTAGATGTTTACGGCATCGTTCATTTGTTGCTCATCATCAGACGCTGCCAGTTTTGCAGCTATTGCTGCTGCACCATTAAGGTCTTTTGCTGTCCATAAAGCGTAAGCATATCCGGTAAGGTCAGCCTTGTTACGGGGATAATGTGCATACTCCAGTTTATAATTCGCCAAAGCTTCCATAAAGTGGGCCAACCCGCGCTGATCTTCATCTTCGAGTATTGAACCGGCTTTGTTTACAAGATATAACAGCACCCTGTCTTTAGGGCTTTCGTTATGGCGGATGTAATAAGTAAATCCGTTAGCCAGCCTACCATATTTAACGGCCGGATCCAGCGGAAGGGCTTGTGTTTTTTGCTGCGCGCAGCCAATACGGTATCCATACATGCCCAGCAAAAGGCATAGCATCATCTTTGATCGCATGTTGTGTTTATTGTAATTAAGGGAAAAGGGCAAAAAACGCAGGCCGCGGTAAGCGGCCGCGCGTCTCTTTATAAATCAACTACTAACTGAACGTCTGGTACCTCTCGCAGGTGCCTAACAACGCGGATATAATGTTATTGGTAATCTTGTCAAGCTGCTTTTAACACTTTAACGTTATAATGGTATCGATGCCTTGTTAAAGTTTATAAGTTTGTAAACAAACATCCCTTTAGTTTACGTTACAATCAAACGATCACTTCCATTTCGATAAATTATTCAGCCAAAGACTTTATTTGTAATAAAAATTATGGTTTTTGTATTTATTTAATGACAGTACTTGAAAAAATCAGGACATGGGTATATCCTTCTGAGTAGCCGAGCATCAGATGGTCTGTAGTGTTACAAGTGAAAAGTCCTATTGACTTTGAATATGGACTAATTTAAAGAAGTACTGACAGCTGCGGATCAGTAACAGTAACTAAAAACCTTGTAATTGTATTCTGTCCAGTTTTTGTAGCCGGGCAGGTGCTCCAGTTTGATCTGCAATTTATTCTTTCGCTTAGTGTAAGCAGCGGGGATCTCAAAATCGGTATCTACCCAAACGGCATCGTAATTGTTTTTAACGATAACCCAGGGCCTTTCGGTAACCGGCTTACCATCAACCCAAACCTTTACCCCTTGTTGGTTGGTATGCGAAGTGAGCACACGGAGCCTTACACCTTTGTTATTCTTATCAACGGCCACACTAAAACTGCTGTTTTTATTAAAACTGCGACCGCTGTGTGTTTCGGTAATATCATGTATGCGTTTGCCGGGATAAGCGCCTGTTGTGCTGCCCTGCCAGGTTTGCCCCGCAATTCTATATAAGTGCTTTTGTTCTGACGATTCGTTGCCAATGCTCAGCTCGTCCGTTTGTTTAAGCGATGGTTTGGATCCTTCGTAATACCATACCAGGCTGGCAATGTAGAAATTCTCCCAGCTTTCAAACTCCATATCAAAAGCCTGCTCGTAAGCAATAACATCGGGATAGTGCATGCGGTAGTAGCAATCATTACCCACGCAGCCGTGGGTTGGGTAGCTGTTGTATTTGTTTTTCCACCAGGCATTATTGGCATAATCCTCTTCGCCGGTTCCCCAAATATCCGGGAACTTACGGTTATCTATGTAGTATACCTCATCACCCTCGCAGGCATGGCCACCTTTAGGCATGCGCTTGGCCATACCTATTACGTGGCCGCGGCCTTCAGTTTTTAAGCACGTATAGCTTTTGCCCGGTTTATCTACTTCATTGGCATAGGCACAGAAATAGCCACACCGCGACTGCGGGTAAGGCTTGGTATTGTATTGCACCTCAACCTCAATATCTTTCATCACCTCGCCGGTGTGGTTAACCAGCTCAATACGGGCATTGTTCCAAAACGGCATCGGGAAATAGCAGTAGCCGCTATTATCTGTTGTACCAACACCCAAAGCTTTAAGGTCGCCGCCATTATCAACCGAGCCGAAGAACCATTTCAGCGGTGCATCCACATAAGGTTTATCGCGGCCATCCCAATACATTTTTATGCGCAGGCCTTTATCGGGCGAATAATTCTTAATTTTCATGGATGCGATATACCCTGCACCTTTATATTTAAACACATCTACCGACTTTCCTGCCGCCAGATCAAGTTTTTGCTTTTTGGTGATATTGCCCGCTACAGGTTTAGGGTCATCCTGCGGGTTGTTCCACATTTTTTCCATGGCGCTGTAATCTTCCTTGCCCGTCCACGGGGTTACACCATCAGGCGTGGTATACGTATGATAACCGATATTATAGAACGGCCTGAAATTACCCTCACGCACTATTTTGATAGACTTACGGAACGATATCGGCATATAGCTCCACCAGGCCAGGTAATTATCTCCCGCGCCCGAACCTACCTGCGGTCTATCCCGCAACGGTTTTTTATTATGGAAAGCGTTAAAGGTTTGGTTAATACGGGCCACTTTCTCGCCATCGATATAGATCTTAATGCGGTTGGTATCGCCTATATTACCTGTAGACCAGATCCTGTAAATAGCTCCCGGCCCTTTTATATCTGCAAGGACGGCCCCGCTATCTTTCTGTGTATACAGCCAGTGGCCAAAATCTTTAAACTGATCTTCGGCGGGGTCAGTGCTGGAGTATTGGTAGGTTTGTGTACCGGTTTTATAATAGGGCAGATCGGAAAAAGTTTGGGCAAATGCCACGCCCCTTTTTGGTGTTGTGCCGACGCCTGATTGATGCTACAGATAAGCAATGCGACCAGTAATTGTAATTTAATATTTCTCATAGCCGGCTTATTTATAGGTAACATTCAGTTTAGTTTTGGCATTGATGAAAGCGATGCCAGGCCTTACCGCGTAATGTTTGGCAGCACCCAGCACAGTTATGTTCATCACGTTCTTTTTATACACCCAACTGATGTTGCCTGCCTTGGTATGGAAGTTTTTGATGCTCATCTCCTCTTTTAACCAGTTTGCCGGTACGCCTGCACCTACTACAAACTCAAAATCATTGCCTTTAGCCTCGTTCACGTAAACCAGCATATCCAGTTGCAGCAATAACATTTCAGAGGCCGTCCAATAATGCGGGGTGATGTATTTTGGTTTGAGCCAACCGCGATAGTTTTCCCACTGGCGGAAAGTATTTTCCTCACCATCGCCTTCCCAATACGTGTACAACCCGGCCGAACACTGGTTATTCCAGAAATAGTGCAGGGTTTGCCACACACGGTCGGTGCGGTCAAGAAAGAGCCATTGGTGTGCTTCGGCGGCAGAGAAGTATGTCCATAGCGGGCGTTCTTTCGGTGCATCGCCTGTACTCCATTCTATTGTGTGCTTCTCCTCTATCTTTTTACGAAATAGCTCGTTATCCTTATTAGTTATCCATGAGGGCCACACGCTTATCATAAAGTTGCGCTCGTTCTCATACTTCTGCTTGCCGAAACCTTCCGTCCAGGCCGCTTTAACTTCAGCTGCTTTTTTTAGGCATGAATCGGCAAGGGCGGTTTCACCAAATTTGGTTGCCAGGCGCGACGCCTGCACCAGCCCACGGTATGATATGGCGTTGATATACAATACCGGGAAGTGGTTATCCATAGTGCCTACTATCAAGCCCTCGCTAAACGGGCGGGCGATGAGCTGCCTGCGTTTAACATCATGTTCAATATGCGGTGCCAGCGGGCCAATAAAATCTTTATAGATCTCCGTTTTTGCATTGCGCATTTCGTCTATCAGTTTCAACTTGCGTTTAATATGCGGCCAAACATACCGGTAGTATGATGGATCATTAATGAGGTAAGCCACCTCTGTAAGCGCATTTATTGCCGAACCGGGCGCATCGCCCTCGGCCCCGAAACCGCCGAAGAAATCGTTTTCGGCAAAGTAGCGGGATAGCTCACGTGCGGTTTCCAAATGGCCGCTTTTGGCCATGGCCACCAGCGAATAAGCACCGTCGCGCTCCCAGGCAAGCGGGTAATTGATCGGTTCGCCCGGGCCGGTTTGCCTGCCAATATAACCCATCATCAGGTTGCTTACCTGCGCCTGTAAAGAGCGTTCAAAAGCTTTATCGGGCAGTTGCATCCCAAACTGCTGTATGGTGCGGCTGTACGGCAGCGGGCTGTTAAACTGAGGTTTGGTGTCGTTTATTTTTAAACTGAATGGCGTATTGCCCATGTTTAATCGTGCAAACGCCCAGCCATCGCTGTTGAACATTGTAGTTTGGTTGGAATATCTTTTTGCAGTTCGCCCGCTGCCTCGTTGCCTACGGCAACGCTTTTAGGATTGCCGTTAAGGGTGATAATGTAACGGTGGTTAATGAGCAGGCGGTCGCCTTCCCAGCTGGCGGTGGTAAGCGGGCCACCCGCCGGGCCAACGCTGCGGGTTACTATGCTGTACTGATAATCCTGCTGACTGTTATTCTTAAAATCAAACTGCCACCGGCCGGCCTCGAGATAAGTCCAGCTACAGGTGTAATAAGGCGTAACCGTTTCTACCGAGGGGATGCTGTTGTTATTCTTATAAACATACGCCTGCTGAATTTTGTCTATTGGGATATCATCGCTGGTGGCAATAAGTTTTTGGTTCTTATCATACACCCAAATAGATACACCAAAGCTACCCGGGCCCGGACTAAAACTACCACCGGGCTCCTCGTACCCCTTTTGCGTTAACGGGCTGCCCGGCTCGGCTATTAAGATGTGGCCGTCTCCGCGGGGCCATGGGTCTTGTGGGCGTTTGGCTTGCTCAAGCAGGGTAATTTGCCGTTGATTGATCAGTTGCTGGGCATTAATTTCAAAAGCAACAATTTGCAGGCAGCACATTGCGGCCAACGTACGCAGGTAAAATAGGTTCATAATTGGTTTATATATATCTGCAGATTAGGGTGATCTGCTTGGCTAAATGTAAACCCGTTTAGGCCGAAAGGCTATGCAACAAAAGTCGTAAAGCCACCAAAAAACGACTTTAGTATTACAACAAAAGTCGTTTCACTAACCATTGCGGTACGCAGAGGGCGATTTCCCGGTTATGGCCTTAAAGTTTTTATTGAAATTTTGCAATGAACTATAACCCACCTTAAAGGCAATTTCCGAAACGGAAAGCCGCGTGCTTTGCAGAAGCTCTACCGCTTTATCAACCCTGTATTTGTTTATGTAATAGATGAGGTGGATGCCGGTCTCTTTATTAAAAAGGGAGCTAAGATATTTCTCTGTAATAAAAACCCGCTCAGCAATTTGCCGACGCGATAGTCCGGGTTCTGTGTAGTGCAGTTGGATAAACTCCATTGTTTTGCGGGTGATCTCACTGTATTTAGGCTCAGCATTTGGTTTGTAGTTGGTGATAATGGGTTCTGTCTTCTTTTTCCTGCGATAGAATATCAAACCGATACCCGTTACAGGGATAATTATAAACCAATACATCCACGCATTATTGCTTTCCTTATAAAGCATGAGACTCGTCCACTCGCTGGTGTTATCGTTAGATTCGGGGTTGGTGCCGCTGAGGCTGGTGCGGAAGGCTTCGTCGAGCTGGGCATCTTTGTCGTATAGCTGGATATCGAACCCTATGGTTTGGTTTGGCCGAGGTTTAAAGTTCAGTTCGGCCCATGAGATAGCTACCGAAATGCTGTAACCATCATCAGTATCTTCATTATTATTGAGTGTGCCCCGCGGTGTTACCTTTACCCGGGTATGCTTTCCCCAGTTAACAAAGAAATTTTTCTCTGCATCCCAGCGGTTACCAATGTATTTGCCGGCTACATCAACTAATAGTTCGTAATCATCGTTGCGCTTCCATTCAGAGCGGTCGTGTTTCATATCAAGGCCTATCTCAATGCAATCTGAATCCCAAAGCGTGCGCAGATAGCGTTTGGTTTGGAAAAGGCTGATGTAACCCGGCTGCACGTAATTGAGGTTGGCATCTTTTACATCAAAATTAAAATAAAGCGAGTCTGCATCCCAGCGACTGGTAAAACTCAACTGATTATTGTTTGCCGTATAGGTGTATTGCTGTGGCTTTATTTTGCCGTAAACCGACCGGAATACGGTTTCGTTGTAAGCACTTTGCCTATCCAACAGCACAGGCACCCCTTGTTCCGCATAATTGCTTGTGAGAACATTGCATTTGCCACGTTGATAAACTTTAGCCTTTACGTAGAAGATACCGTCGTTAAAATCATTCAGGGTGATCACCATTGATAGCGATGCATCAGACCGTCGCCGCAACACATTGCCCGAGTTGTACCATACCTCGAACACTACAGAATCGGGAGCTGCTTCATGCTTTTCAGCCAATACCTGTAGCTTAATATAATTTTTTAAAGCTACGCTGAATGGCTCGGGCGCTATTATCTTATAGGCGGAAACTTTGAAAGTGACCGTCATCAGCATAAAAATTAATGTAAATCTTAAATGCATAAGGTTGCCGAGCGCATAATATAATTAATGCCTGGCAAAAATGCATCCTGCTATAGCCTGTATAGTAAACAGCTTTGCTATGACTTTGAGAAATTCTGCGCTTTTTCCTGCTGGTATCGTTTGGGTGACATCTTCATTATTTCGGTAAACTGCCTGTTGAAATAAGATAGACTGTTAAATCCCGATTCAAAGCAAACATCCGTAACCGAATAATTTTTTTTTTGGAGCAGCTTACAGGCATACGCCACACGTACTTCGTTTAAAAAGCGCGTGAAATGCTTGCGTGTACGGCTTTTAAAGTAACGGCAAAAGGCGGTTTCGGTAAGGCTGGCAACACGGGCTACATCGGCAATACTGATCTTTTCTCTAAAATATCTGTAAACAAATTCATTCACCTTGCGCATGCGCTCCTCATCCTGGCTATGATCAAAAAAGTAATCCTGTGTAGTAATGTATTCGTAATCACTGCCGACTGACAGATTGTGTAACAATGATAAAAGATTGAGCACCTTTTCCGTATCGCCTTGTTCTGGCATTTTTGCCAATGCTGATGACAAGTTATTATTTATAGCCGAACGGATATGCACGCCTCGTTTGGCCTTATTTAAAAATTGCCCTATAGCCTGAAACTCCGGCCGTTCCATAAAGCCATCGCCTAAAAAATTTGGTATAAACTGCAGCACAATGCCTACCGGTGATATGGCAGGATTATCTTTCTTAAACTCTTTATTCTCCTGCAAAACATGCGGGCAGTTGGAGCCCAGTATCAGCACATCGCCCTGGTTAAATTCGCGGAAGATATCGCCTATCAGCGCTGTTATCTTTCCTTTTGTAAAGTACAGCATTTCAACCTCCGGGTGATAATGCCAGCGCATGGTAAGATCCAATGGCTCGTATTTAAAAATAAACGAGCGGTTAGCTTGTGGGTTTATTAACCGGAATGAGGGTTCCATACAATTGGCGATACTATTCTGTCATAAAATTAAGATATTTTACAACATTCAGGCAATATCCGTCAAAAAAGCCAACAGCACGGTACAGTATGGGTATAATACGTAGCTTTAATAGTTTGGCATACCAATTATAAATTATGCGCCGCATTTACATCCTTTTGCTTGTCGCCTGGTCTGCTACAGGCTTTGCTCAGGTGAATACAAAACCACTGTTTGAGTTTGACGGCAACAGCATCACACGCTGGAGCAGCCCCGAAAACCTGAACGGCAAAAAAGGTGGCGGTGCCATTGAAAACTTTGGTGCCAAAGGCCGGCCATATTTAAACCTGCCTGCCGGTAAAAGTGCAGACCTGCTGAATATTCAAGGCCAGGGTATCATCAATCGTATCTGGATAACGATAAACGATCGCTCACCCGAGATGCTGCGTACTTTGGTTATCGAGATGCTTTGGGATAACCAAACCAAACCGGCGGTTTCTGTACCACTGGCTGATTTCTTTGGGATGGGGCTTGGGAAAATGTCGGCATTTCAGAATACTTTGTTTGCCAGTCCGGAGGGCCGCTCGTTCAATTGTTTTATCCCGATGCCTTTTAAAACCGGTGCGCATATCCGTATCCGCAACGAGGGTACGCGCGAGTTAAGCAACCTTTTTTTTGATGTAAATTATCAGCTCACCCAAACCTGGAACCCGGCAAACCTGTATTTTCATGCCTATTGGCACCGGGACACGGCTACCACTTTAGGGCAGGATTATGAATTATTGCCCCGCATCAAAGGCAAAGGGCGTTTATTGGGTATTAATGCAGGCATCAACACCAACCCGCAATACGGCGACACCTGGTGGGGCGAGGGCGAAGTGAAAGTTTATATGGATGGCGACAAACAATACCCTACCCTTGCCGGTACCGGCACCGAGGATTACATAGGCGATGCATGGTCGCAAAATGCATTTGTTACACAATACACGGGCTGCCTTATATCTGACGAAAAGAACCGCCAATGGAGCTTTTACCGATACCACATCCCGGATCCGATTTATTTTAATGCCGATTGCCGCATGACTATCCAAACCATGGGCTCGTCTTTCAGGAAAGAAGTGATGGAATTGCAAAAACAAGGCGCTAAAATGATTCCCACCTCAGTTGATAGCGGCCGCGGGCAAACGCGTAACCTGTACAAAACGGGTATCGGTTTTGACGATAAAAGCGTTACTGAAAATTTCGCGTTATTCTATCGTTCTGATGACTGGTCATCTACGGCCTATTTCTATCTGGATAAACCGGTTAATGACCTGCCGGCGTTGCAACCGCTGGCCATCCGCACTTACAATCTCAAAGCCTCAAAATAACATGAAGAAGCTTTACCTGCTTGTAATAAGCATTTTATCAGCCAATACCATTTACGCGCAAAAAGCCATCAATCACAAATATGGCACATTGATGTGGTATAAGCAGCCGGCGATAAATTGGAACGAGGCTTTATCCATTGGCAACGGTCGCATGGGTGCCATGATATACGGGCGGGTTGCTGAAGAACATATTCAGCTGAATGAGCAAACCCTATGGTCGGGTGCGCCGCGCGATTGGAATAACCCCGGGGCTAAAAAGTATTTCCCGCAGGTACGTGAAGCCGCTATTAACGGACAGTACAAACGCGCCGACAGCCTTGCCCGCAAAATGCAGGGGCCGTACACAGAGTCGTACCTGCCAATG
>JAESTD010000327.1 GCA_016763755.1 Mucilaginibacter sp. | reverse complement strand
CTTACCCCCACTTACTCCCACAATCCAAGGTAGTAGCAAAAACTTTAGAGCTTTCACGGCATAAACCCTCTACGCCTATGCTCGATCCCATTTATTCCATGTTCCTAAAAGTTTGTTGCTCTCCACCTTGACCTTATTCCGTCTTACAGGCTGTAAGGCTGCCATAATTAATTCATTTAATCACTTTAAACAATTAAGATCATGGCTACTACAGCACAAGCAAACCCTCAAACAAACACATTCGTTGACACCTACCAAGAGGTAACCGATGCAGTTATCAAAGCCCTTGAGGAAGGCACAATCATTTGGCAATGTCCCTGGAATCAGGTCGGCCTACCAAAAAACATTACCACTAACATTAACTACCGGGGCTGGAACCTGTTCCTGCTCAATTTTCATGCAATGATCAAAGGATACCCAACACCTTACTACATTACTTACAAACAGGCTCAAAAGCTTGGCGGTATCATCAAGAAAGGTGCGAAAGGCATCAGGATCATCTACTGGGCAGAGGTAGTATTGAAGAATCAAACAGCAGACGCTAACGCGCAGCCTGCAACTGATGAAACAGCAAAGCCAAGAACCATTATGGTTCCGAAGGCCTACACTGTCTTTAACATCGCTCAAACTGAAGATATTGAGTTTCCATCTTTTGAAGCAGAACTAAGGAGCGATGCTGAAAAGATACAAGCTTGTGAAGATCTTGTTGCTAATATGCCAAACAAGCCTGCTATCAAAAAGAATGGCACCAATGCCTACTACCAACCGTCAACTGATACCGTTGTAATACCAAGCTTAAAAAGGTGCAAATCCAATGAAGGCTTCTACAGTACCCTATTTCATGAACTGGCACACAGTACCGGACATGAAAGTAGATTAAACAGAAAAGAGCTGTTAGAATCAGAAGGCTTTGGAAGTAGCACCTACGCTAAGGAAGAACTCACTGCTGAAATGACTGCTGCATTCCTGGGAGCAATAACCGGCATTGGCAATGCAACCATTGACAATAGTGCAGCCTACATTGAAAGCTGGCTGAAAGCTCTGAAGAATGATAAAACTTTAGTTATCAAGGCTGCTGCACAAGCTCAAAGAGCTGCTGATTATATCTTATCAGTTACCTATGAATCTGCATAAAAGAAAAGCCCTTAACGGGCTTTTCAAAACTAACTGTAAGTAACCAATCAACCGGGATCTACAATGATTTGGGGAGTAATCAATAGTTACCTGTTTATACGACAGTTGTAGCCTACAAGTTACGTCTGAAAATAAAAACCTCCGAACAGACGTCCGGAGGCCACTATTGACTATAATGAACTCCCCAGCTCATTAAAATCATAAAGGATTAGCATTAAACATGCCAATAATGATAAAGAAGTTCGTTACCAGAGACTTTGATAGTTATTTATCCACCACTGCAATCAAAAACATCGCGAATGGTAAAATCGTGAAGACAGTCAACCAGTTTCCCCATGTAGGCTTCTTGAACCCGGTAATAAGAGTTAAGATCGTTGCAGCAAACCCGATGCTTGCTTTAACAGCCATAGTGCGTATTTAACATTCCTACAGCACCGATTATCAGAAATAATGATATTGATATGCAAATAATACGAAATGCGATTGTGTTAAGCTTCGACAAGTCCATGTAAATTGATTAGAAGGCGCGAAGGTACAAGTTTCAACAACAGGTAATATTCGCAATCTCAATAAACGAAAGGTGATGAAAGCCTACCGACTGAAACTACATCAGAATAGCTAACTAGCAAATTCTACGCTTATCAACTAAAAAAATTGATAGCTTATAAAACTCAGATCCCCGTTTTGGAGTATATGATTATACCTTAGGAACAATTATGAAAATCAGTACTAGCACCAGAGTTGATCAAATCAAAACCAACATACGGATCATTCGCGAACGCAGGAACTATACCCAGGATTATCTGGCAATGAAAATGAATATCTCTCAGAATGCTTACTCAAAAATTGAATTAGGTTACTCGAAATTGACCGTGGCCAAGCTTTTGGAGATCTGCGAGATTCTAGAAATTCCTTTTGAAGATATGATTGATCCATGCATCAACAAAGTAAGCTATCGTCTTGACTATAGGCCTATCATTTACCGGGATTTGTATAAGCTAAACTGAACATCGAAATGGTAAGTCGAATAGAACTACATAGTCGCTTATTAGGCAAGGTTTAAACTCAGTCAATGTGTTTGGGAGTGTAATGAAGCAGATAAAACCAGTTACCTTTTAAGAAGTTAGGATGACCCTGGTCATGAGTGCCAAGAACCTTTACTATGTAATTAATCCAGAAAGAACCATATTTACTACTGGTGGTTGTATATCGTATACGCCTACTCTTTGCTCATCCTATTAATGAAATAGGTTATGTCAAGCAGAACTCTATCTAAACGGAAACAACTCTATCTTGCGAGAATGATAATGCAGGACTCGACAAGTTTTAGTGCTATCGCTAAACAGTTGCGCATGTCTCGAAACACGGTTAAGGCGTATGCCAAGAAATATCTTGAGTATGCATCAGTTTATCCATCTGCGGTTTTTGATAAATTTACTGTCCATTCAATTGGAGATACATCGTTGCCCCTTTCAGCAAGACGTCAACAATTGATAGCTTATTTAGCTAATCATAGTCTTTCTTACCCATCTACGATCCTTAACTCTTGGGATAGCTACATATCACAGAATGCTGATGGATATCAATACTCGCAGTTTTGTCAACTATATCGGAACTGGTTAAAGGCAAATAAGACCAGTCCTCCCAAGCCCCACAATGTTGAAAGCATTCCGGCTGCCGACTTGCTTCAATTGAAATCCTGGAGGTCATCTGCTAATAAGCGTGAATGGACTAGAGCTGTCATCTTGTTAGAATCTTATAAAGGCAAATCCAGTCGCGAGATTGCTGAAAAGGTTGATCGCTGTGTAGATCATGTAAGGTATATTATCAATTGTTATAAGAAAGATGGCTTAACGGGTTTGGTAAAGAAGCCTTACAAGGTAAATGAAATTAAAAAGACCTGGATGCTTGAAAGGCGTGACAACTTGATTAGGCTCATTCATGAGTCACCGAAAATACACGGCATCAATCGAACCTCATGGTTTCTTTGTGATTTGTCTTTAAGATATGAACAACTTTACGGCGTTAGCTTTTCCAGTTCGTCCATTTCTGAATATTTAAAAAAGGAAGGATATGTTTATCGCAAGGCAAAAGAAGTATTAACTAGCCCTGATCCCGACTTCCGGGTGAAGATGGAGAACATCAAGTCTATACTCCAAAATCTCACAAGCAAAGAAAAGTTTTTCTCAATAGATGAGTTTGGCCCTTTCGCTGTTAAGATCAAAGGTGGAAGGTCATTAGTCAAACGTGGTGAAAAGAAGACTTATCCTCAAATCCAAAAAAGTAAAGGGTTCACGATCTGCACAGCAGCATTAGAGCTATCAACCAATCAGATTAGTCATTTTTATTCGATAAAAAAAGACACGGAGGAGATGATCAAGATGATAGATCTCCTTTTACAAAAGTATCGCGATGATGATAAGCTTTACATTTCCTGGGATGCTGCCTCGTGGCATGCTTCCAAGAAGCTGGTAAGTTATATTGATAACATTAATGGTGAGGAACATCGTAACCTTAACCATTCGCCTTTGGTCGAACTAGCACCTTTACCCTCCTCAGCTCAATTTCTTAATGTGATTGAATCCGTGTTTAGTGGATTAGCAAAATCCATCATCCACAATAGTGATTACTCAAGTCTCGATGAATGTAAAGCAGCCATAGACAAGTATTTTCTAAGCAGAAATCAACACTTCCTTTTAAACCCTAAGCGAGCAGGCAAAACTATTTGGGGTGAAGAACGAGTGCCATCAACATTTAAAGACAGCCAGAATTGCAAAGAGCCTAAGTTTAGATGTTAAAAGGCTGCTTGAAGTATTATCAAACCCAATACTAAAGTTGTTAATTCATAATTGAGTCAGTAACCTTCAATGCGGTTTGGCCAATGTAAACACTCAACTCCATTTCCTATAACTCCTGACACTCGAAGTAAGAATTCCGAACACAAATGCGCTATCCCATTTCTGTGCAACTCTACGCACAATCACAACTCTATGGACAAGGTATTTTACTGAAGTTAATTACAGGTCTCAAAGATTACTTTTGAGTATCTAAATCTTACTCAATGAAAAAGACACTCTACACCTTGCTAGCTGCATTGGCAATTACTGGATGCAGCAAAGAGACAATCAAAACCAATCCATCAGTTGAATCTATCGGGCCGGCGCAAGCCATAAGTTTCAATGTTAGCGATTTTGGTTTGTCAACTGGAAGTATTCGCACCAACAGTGTTGTTAGCACCAATGCGTTAGAAGACCATATAAGCCATTTATATTATTCTGTCCTGGATTGGCAGGAATCAGGCTTCGATCCGATAAAAACTTTTGCAAGGTATCAACAGCACTTATCTTCAGAAAGCAACTTCGGAGCAATCAGAGACTCATTACAGGACGGGCGATATCACATAAACTTCATTGGATCAGATGTCGAGGGAACTGTTGACGTCGAAACGATACCGTTAAGTGGAGGCTCGCAATTACCTCGTCCAGGCTTTTATTTAAATTATAAAAAAGTTACTTCAAATATCTTTACAGCTTACATTGACACCACAGTTGCAGGAAAGCCTATAGGAAAACCTATTGTTTTAAAACGTGCTGTAAGCCAAGTAACGTTGCACATAAACGATGCGATACCCGCCAACGCGTCCAAGTTCGTATTGAGCTTTAAAGATTATCCCGGAGGTATAGACCTAGTTAGCGGATACGGACTTGACCGGGGCAGAAATGATGAACCGTACGATACAGCCATCTTTGAGTTCCCGATTACCTCAACCAATATCGGCAAGAAGAACATGGAGGTTTCCGTATACGTATTCCCATACTATTACCCGGAAATTGCGATTGATTGCTTAGATGCGCAAGGTAACGTCATAGTACATAAAGTGATGCCAAAGAACCTTTACAATGTTTATACCAAGTTGGATCGAAATATTCAGTATAGCTTTGCTGGTAATCTCTTTGGCCAAACTGCCAACTTTAATATCTCTGTTGACTCAAATTGGAAGACACCTGTCAATACACCTTTCTCGATTCCTGGAATAACACAACGCATTTTTTAAGCCTTTAAGCGATTGCAAAGACCGTCAACCAGTATCTTATCGGCTCAGAGTGTCGAGGGAATTTGAAAACATTAAATCCTTAACTCATATCATGAAAAAAATATTTTACTTATTATTTGTGGCAATGGCGTTTGTCGGCTGTACCAAAGACACACCTAAACTACTACCAAACCCTAAACCGTCAACCGTATCTCAAAAGGTTAACTTCGATATCAGCGATTTCGGTATAACAACTGGAGGTTTAAGAACAAACGGAATCAGTAGCGTTAACGCGCTTAAGGACCAAATCAAGTTCTTACAATATGCTGTACTGAATTGGCAGGAAGCAAATTTCACAGACCTGATTACTAATTTATATCGTTATCAGGAGCATAGGTCCACTGAATCCAACTTCGGACAAATTAGGGACTCCTTAGATGACGGCCGTTATCACATATGCTTTATCGGAGCTGATGTTCTGGGTAAAGTGGATGTTGCAACCATACCGTATACAGGAGCAAATCAATTACCTCATCCGACTTATAGATTAGATTACAAATCGTTAACAACCAATATATTTTCAGCATACGTTGATACAAGCATTGCAGGCAAGCCGGTGAATAAGCCAATCGTATTAAAAAGAGCTGTCAGCCAGCTTACTATACATTTGAATGATGTCATACCTACCAACGCTGCTAAATTCGTTATAACCTGTTCTGATTATCCCCTAGGTTTTGACCTTGTTACAGGCTACGGTCTTGACAGAGGGAGACAAGAAGAATATAATCCAGATGCTACATTTGAATTCCCTATTTCAAATGACGTGATTGGTAAAGCAGGGATTGAGATAACATCAATTGTCTGGCCACATGATTACCCAAAAATTACTGTTGACTGCCTTGATGCGCAAGGCAAACTAATGGCCCATGTATTATTACCAAAAAACTATATTGATTTCTATGACCGACTTGATCCAAATACCCAGTATAAGTTTTCGGGCAACCTATTTGGCCAATCAGCCCATTTCGATATTACTGTCGATACCAATTGGGGCATTCCGGTAAACACTCCGTTCTCACTACCAAGTAAGACTCAGCACATAAACTGATATAACAAATTATATTGCACAGGGACGCAATGTGTTTCTGTGCAATATTCAAACTCCTAATTAGATGTCACAACCAGAAACATCATATACCATACATGGTGATAAGCAGTATCAGCAAAGAGCTAGAATAGCGCTTCCATATTTAGTACTTTATGCAAAAGCAGAAATGCAAATCACCTATTCATACTTGGCTAAGTTAGTGGGCATGCCTAATCCAAGAAATCTTAATAACGTTCTTGGCACAATCGGATCGACGCTTTACCATCTTGGAGAACGTCACAGAAAAGATATTCCGCAAATACAAGGTTTAGTAGTCAACAAAGCAACAGGGCTACCGGGAGAAGGTATTGGAGGGTTTATAGATGAGTATACTAATATGAACAATGTTGGCAAACGTAGAGTCGTAAAAGCTCTGCATGTCAAACTGTTTAGCTATCCTGGTTGGGATTGGGTTTTAAACGAACTAAATCTGCCTCAAGTTGCAGTTACATCTCTGGAAGCATTAGACCGGGCTGGACGTTCAGGACGAGGTGGTGGGGAAAGTAAAGAACACAGATTATTTAAATCGTACATTGCAGAAAACCCTAGTGTGTTAGGTTTAGCAGATGATATCAAAGGCAGAGTAGAAGAACTGTTACCTTCTGCAGATTGCATCGACGTTTACTTTGAACATGCCGATTTGCTGATAGCGGTAGAAGTTAAATCAAAGATTTCTAATTCGAGCGATATAGAGCGCGGCATATTCCAGTGTGTTAAGTATAAATGCCTTGTAGAAGCTCGGCAAATTTCTTTAGGAAAATATCCTAATTGTAGAGCGATATTGGCCTTACAAGGCAAACTACCTGCTGAGCAAGTTGAGTTAAAGAATCTTTTAGGAGTTGAGGTAATCGACAACCTCTTGTCTTGAAGGTCAAGCAAAGTAAATCTGAATCAGATCAAAACCAGTTACCTTTTAAGTAGTTAGGGGAGAATGCAATCACAACTCCAATCTAACCTATTCCATAATCCCAACTCAAGATTTTACGAACCCCTATAAAAGTAAAAATCTCTATATTTCTGAGTTGAGATGCGGTGGTTTCATCGTGGATATGTTGTTATTAAACGCAGACAATGCCAACATGTGAATATGTTGCCACTTCAATTTTGAGTTGTAGTTATTGTCTTTCGCCCATAGATTTATAACATAAGCAATACTTAAATAGACTAACCCTAAGAGGATGTCTGTAAATATCAGAATCTTGAGTGTTCTGAATTGTTGATCAAAAGTCTTATTCAAGCTCAAGGCGTTTTGTTGATTAGCATATATTTTCAGTTTGAGATTTGCTCTCTTATTCTGTAACTTCAGATGCAACTTGGCAGAGTTTTGACATAAAAAAAGCCTGACTCACAGCTTTCTTGCTGTAAATCAGGCTCATTACATTTATTTGTGGAGAATATCGGAGTCGAACCGATGACGTTAGTAATCCTTCACTTTTTATGCGTTTTACGATATTGCGTAGGCGACGTGCCCATCAAGCTGGTGAATAAACGGGTGAAATAGAATTGATCATCAAATCCCAATTCTACGCAGATCTCTTTTACGCTCTTTTCAGTGAAATAAAGGTGTTGGCACGAGTGCTGTATCTTCAGAAAATTAAAATACTGTATCGGGGTCGAGCCCGTTCTCTGCTTAAAATGCCTGGAAAACTGTGATATGGATAGTCCCTGCAAATTGGCCAATTGCTCTAAACTGAAATGCTTGTTGATATGCTGTTTCATGTAGAGTATCGCTTTGCTTACCGAATCCTTGTCATAAATCATTTTTTTAACGTATGGATAGTAAACCAGGGAATTAATGAAATACTGAAAATTCATATTCACTATCTCTAGAGATTCATCATTAAAGCTGTTTTCCAAAATATTATAGAGTTGTTCAAAAACCTCAATGGCGCTTTCGTTCAGGGGGATGTCTTTTACCTGTTCAGGCTGGCTTTCTAGGTATCGCTGGTACAAACTATCGGCTGTTGCCCCGGTAAAGTGTGCCCAATAAATTGTCCATGGATTTTGCGGGTCACTGTAGTAGCGATGGGTAATGTTTTTAGGAACAATAAAATAGGTATTAGGCTTAAGGTGATGGCTTTGATCATTCAGTTCAATGTGCCCTTCTCCCTCAACACAATAAAGTAAAATATATTGGCCGCTACCTGTTTTGCGGTAGATATCGTGGTTAACAGCTTTTGGGTAATAACCTATAGCAGTTAAATAAAACCCACCGGTTAGTGCATTTAAAAGCAATCTTTTTTTTATACCCGGCGGCAAAACGATCATTTTCTGACCGATGAAGCCTTCTTTAACGCCTTTGCGTTGTGCTGTACTAATATCCATTACAATCGGGGATTATCAGGTTGTTATTGGAAATATAAATATAGCAATTGTAACTCACCGGTTATGACAATATAATCCATAACTTTTAAAACATAGTCCATGTTTTTAGCCCGCTTTGGCCATTATTTTTATCTTTATCAATAAACCAATTGTAAACACTTTTAATACGTGCTGCCTTTTAGTTAACCGTTGAGGTTATTGGCCAATGTTGTAAACACATGCAAACAGCTGTAAAGATTCAGGCAAAGCCTTGGGGCCAACATGATGGCAGGGATGTCTACCTCTTGCGGTTAACTAATACTGCAGGTAATTATGTGGAACTCACCAACTATGGTGCAACGCTTGTGAATGTCATTGTGCCTGATAAGAATGGCAATGCCGGCAGCGTAATTTCAGGATACGATGGTTTGGAAGGTTATGTGAATGATAGGTTTTACATGGGTTCAACTATCGGGCGTGTGGCCAATCGTATAAGCAACGCTTCATTTTCATTAGACGGCAACGAATATCCGTTGGAGAAGAATGATGGAGAAAATTCCAACCATGGCGGTTTTGCAGGTTATCATCAGCGTGTTTTTGATTTTGAACTGACTGATGATGCTGTTTACATGACACTGGTCGATGAGGACCTTACAGGTGGTTATCCGGGCACCCTTCAGTTGGGGGTTACATTCAGATGGAGTGATGAGAATGAACTTTATATCGGTTATGAGGCAAAAACAGATAAACCAACTATTGCCAATTTTACCAATCACGCTTATTTCAATCTTTCAGGAATCAATGCACCAATCACCAAGCATTGGCTTTGCATCAGTGCGGGATCATACCTGGAAGCTGATGAGAATTACCTGCCAACCGGCAAAATTTTTATTGATGCAGATGGTTTTATCAACGGCCGGAGATTGAGTGAACTAATAGATGCGGATCGCCCGACAGAAACCGGCTTGAACAGGTATTTCACTCTTTTCAATCCAAACACCACAAAGGCGCAGGCTGAACTTTATGAACCAAATAGCGGGCGACACTTAGAGATTTTTACCTCCTATCCCGGCATAGTGGTTTATACGGCCCAGTATCTGGATACCGATATGGGGAGGGAAAAGTACAAACCTTTAAGCGCCATTTGCCTGGAATGTCAGCATTATCCAGATGGTATTAATCACGAATATTTTCCATCAGCGGTATTGAGGCCGGGCGAGCAATATAAAGAGTTTATCAAGTTCCGTTTCAATGTAAAATAAGCTAATTATGGAATTATATACACCAAATAACCGAAATCTAAAACCATGACAGACCAGGCAAAGCATTATAACAACGCTTATATCTTCGGCCTTTCTTTTATTTCGGCGCTGGGCGGCTACCTATTCGGATTCGATTTTGCCGTTATCTCCGGTGCGCTGCCTTTCCTGCGCAAGCAGTTTGGGCTATCCGCCGCAGGCGAGGGTTTTCTTACAGGTTCGCTGGCATTAGGGTGCATAGTGGGCTGTATCATTGCCGGTCGTATTGCAGAGCGCTATGGCCGCCGCCCGGGATTGATGCAGGCAGCATTCGTATTTGCCGTATCGTCGCTCGTGATCGCCTTTTCAGGGAACCTTACCTTTTTTATCACGCTCAGATTTATTGCCGGAATAGGCGTGGGGATGGCTTCTATGCTTTGCCCGATGTACATCGCCGAGATCTCACCTGCAAATGTTCGCGGCCGCAACGTGGCCATTAACCAGTTAACGGTGGTCATCGGAATCCTGATCACCAACCTTACCAATTACCTGCTTGCCGACAGTGGCAGTGAGGCATGGCGATGGATGTTTGGTTTAGGTACCGTTCCGGCTGTCATCTTCCTGTTGGGTGTATTATGGTTACCGGAGAGCCCTCGCTGGCTTGTAAAATCCGGCCAGGATGAAAAGGCGAGGGGAGTGCTTGAAAAAATCGGCAGTACCGGCTTTGCTGATGAAACGATGTCAGCCATAGAGAAATCGTTGACCTCATCTAAAACCTCAGCTAAAATTTCGGTATGGGATAAGAGCGTTCGTGGGGCTGTAATTATAGGCATCACGCTGGCGGTGTTCCAGCAGTTTTGTGGTATTAATGTGGTGTTCAATTATACCTCCACCATATTTGAATCAGTAGGCTCAAGTCTCAACCAGCAATTGTTCGAGACCATTTCTATAGGTATCGTTAACCTATTGTTCACTTTGCTGGCCATGTGGCAGGTGGACAGGCTCGGCCGCCGCCCGCTGATGTTAATCGGTTCATTGGGTCTAAGTATCGTTTACATCGTACTGGCAGTAATGCTGCAGCAGCATTTCTCGCCTAAGCTGGTATCCATTTTTGTTTTGCTGGCCATTAGCACCTATGCTATTTCATTAGCGCCGGTCACCTGGGTGTTGATCGCAGAGATATTCCCGAATAAGATCCGCAGCGAGGCATCAACCGTGGCCATTGTATCATTATGGGGAGCCTATTTTATACTGGTATTCACCTTCCCGGTACTGGCGAAGGCATTGGGGACGTTCGGGCCATTTTACCTGTACGCGGGTATCTGTTTAGCCGGTTTCATATTCGTGAAAACCAAGGTGCGCGAAACAAAGGGCCAAACGCTTGAAGAATTAGAAGGGAATTTAATAAGACATTAATAAACGCCAAGATGAGTGATTTAATTGTAAATGCCTGGGAAGAGAAGGTAAATATCCCTACATACGGCATAGGCAAACCCGATAAAAACCCTATGTTCTTTGAGAAAAGGGTATACCAGGGCAGCAGCGGTGTGGTGTATCCCAACCCGGTGATAGAAAAGATCTCTGATGAAAAGGAGGACAAAGAGTACACAGCGTTATTCCTCGAGAATAAGTATATCAAAGTAATGATACTGCCCGAGCTTGGCGGGCGCATACAAATGGCTTTTGATAAAATAAAAGAGCGACATTTTGTGTACTATAACCAGGTGATCAAGCCGGCGCTGGTTGGCCTTACCGGTCCGTGGATCTCGGGTGGAATAGAATTCAACTGGCCACAGCATCATCGCCCAAGTACGTTTGAACCTGTTGATTACAAGATAGAGGAGAATTCCGACGGTAGCAAAACCGTTTGGGTGAACGAGATAGAGAAAATGTTCCATACAAAAGGTATGGCAGGTTTTACCTTGTATCCTGATAAAGCATTTATTGAGATAAAGGCAAAGCTCTACAATGGCAGCGATCTTCCGCAAACCTTTTTGTGGTGGGCCAATCCCGCCGTTAAGGTAAATGATGACTACCAGTCGGTTTTTCCGCCGGATGTGAATGCCGTTTTTGACCATGGCAAGCGCGATGTATCGACCTTCCCGATAGCCACCGGTACTTATTATAAGATTGATTACTCCCCGGGTACCGATATTTCGAGGTATAAGAATATTCCCGTGCCAACTTCCTACATGGCCATCAATTCTGACTATGATTTTGTAGGCGGATATGAACACGATAGCGAGGGTGGCTTGCTGCATGTAGCTAACCACCATGTGTCCCCGGGAAAAAAACAGTGGACCTGGGGGCACAGCGATTTCGGTAAGGCCTGGGACAGGAACCTTACGGATGAAGACGGCCCATACATTGAATTGATGACCGGTGTGTTCACCGATAATCAACCCGATTTTACCTGGCTGATGCCTCATGAGCAAAAGACCTTTACCCAATATTTTATGCCTTACCGCGAGTTAGGCGTAGTAAAAAATGCGACCAAAGATGTGATGCTATCCGTGGCGGAAATAGATGGCGATATTGTACTAAAAGCTTTTGCTACCTCCCTGCATGCTGATTCACAGATAGAGTTAAGCTACACCGGCGAAACCCTGCTTTCTGTAAATCATGACCTGGCTCCCGAAGAAGTTTTTGAGACCAGGATTCCCATCAATGGCCCTTATGACGAAAGCCTGCTTTTCATATCCATATCATCGCCTAGAGGCGAATTGATACGGTACGAGCCTGCGTTAAACAGGAAGAACGAGATTCCACAACCGGCAAAACCTGCCTTGTTGCCCGCTGACGTTGAGAATAACGAGCAATTGTTTCTCACCGCGCAGCATTTGGAGCAATACCGCCATGCTACTTACAGCCCTGTGCCGTATTACGAAGAAGCCCTGCGCCGCGATCCGAAAGATATACGCAACAACAATGCGCTTGGTGCATGGTACCTGCGCAGGGGCGATTTTGCAAAGGCGGAATTTTATTTGAGGAAAGCGATAGAAACTTCCGTTAGCCGTAATCCCAATCCTTATGATAGCGAACCTTATTACAATCTGGGTCTGTGCCTAAAATACCTCGGTCGTAATGATGAGGCTTATCCTCTGTTCTACAAAGGTACCTGGAGCAGCGCCTGGAAAGATAACGGCTTCTTCGCGGTGGCACAGATAGATATGATACGCGGCAATTACCAATCAGCTTTGGAGCATATCTCAGCGGCCATCGATAACAACGCTAATAACAATAAGGCCTATATTATTAAAGCTGCTGCCTTACGTAGACTGAACCGCCATGAAGAGGCAATCGCCGTAGCAAACGAAGCCTTACGCAGGGATAGCTTTAATCTGGGTGCGATGTTTGAGTCGAGGCTGAATAGTCTGGCGAAAGGCTATAACGAGATGGCAGAGGATCAGTTGAATGATCTTAAAGCGTCATCAAAAATGCAGTCTCATAACATTCTTGAGTACGCTTTTGATTATGCTGCTTTTGGTGCTTACAGGGAAGCCATCGATATCCTGACCACGATTTTATCTGTTGAGGCCGTCGGGCCGATGGAATATTACAGCTTGGCTTGGTTTGCCCACAATATAGGAAATATGGAAGATGCAGCGACCTGGCAGGAAGAAGCCGCGGCTGCTGATCCGTATTTATGTTTCCCTAACCGGTTATCTGAGATAGCAGTGTTAACGTACGCTATGGTGGCCAACCCCGATGATGTCATGCCTGCCTATTATCTGGGTAATTTATTTTATGATAAACGACAATATGATAAAGCCATTGCTCTTTGGGAGCGCGCTGCCAACAACAATGATACTTTTTCAACCGTTTACCGTAACCTTGGTATAGCTTATTTCAACAAGCGTAACGATGAACAGAAAGCATTGGCTTGTTATGAAAAAGCCTTTACATTAGATCCCACAGATGCCCGTGTACTAATGGAACTGGATCAGCTTTATAAACGCCTGAACCGCTCTACCCAGCAGCGTTTGGCTTTCCTGGAGCAGCATCCCGCTTTGGTTAACGAACGTGACGACCTTTATCTAGAGCGTGTATCGTTATACAATTTGGCCGGTCATTACAGTGCCGCGCTGCAACTGATCATGGATCGTAAATTCCATCCATGGGAGGGTGGCGAAGGTAAGGTGACCGAACAGTACGTTCAAAGCTTGCTCGGCCTGGCCGTTAAGCATTATTACGACGGTGAACACGCTGCAGCTATCGATCTGTTAGAACGTGCGCAGGACTATCCACATAATCTTGGAGAAGGAAAACTGTTCGGTACGCAGGAAAATGATATCTTTTACTGGCTCGGTTGCGCTTATAAAGGTTTACAGGATGAGCAGAATGCAGATAGGTTTTTTAAATTGGCATCTATCGGTTTGGAAGATCCCAAAGCTGCGGTTTTCTATAATGATCAGAAACCTGATAAGATGCTTTATCAGGGACTTGCCCTGCAAAAACTTGGACAGGACGAAAAAGCTACAACTTTGTTCAGCAAGTTGATCGCTTATGG
>JAESTD010000326.1 GCA_016763755.1 Mucilaginibacter sp. | reverse complement strand
CGCTACTTCCATTCACCAAAGACGACATTCGCCTTTTTCTTGTCCGGTTGGCTTTTTGGTAACCACGTTATATAAACCGCTTGGGTCTCCGTTTGATAACATGAAACCTGCCGGGCCTTTTACAAACTCGATGTGGTCAACAAAGCTCATATCCTCGGTAAGCGGGCCCCAGTAAGAGCTCACCACATTGAAACCGTTACGGAAAGCTTGTACCTGCGAACCACGCATTTTTACGTTTGTGTACAGATCGCCCCAGTGCTCGCTGCGTAATGCACCGCTCACGTTACGTAACACACCATCGCTCATGCTGATGATCTGTTGTTCTTTAATTGATTGACCGGATATTACCTGTATGTTTTGTGGCACTTGCAGCAATGGCTCCTGTAAACGTAATGATTGTGATGGGTTATCCATTTTAACGCTATTACTGCGGGCGTTAACCATTACTTCATTTAATTGAGAGGTGCTTAGATCAAGCGAGAAGTTTACGGTAGCATTTTGGCCTGCTGTAACATTTACTTCTTTTTCTTGCGCTGCCACATTGATAGCCGATACCACTACCGTATAAGTGCCCGGGTTAACACGGCCCATACGGAAATGGCCTTTTTCATTTGTTGATGCACCGTACGATGTACCTTTTAGGGCCACCGATACAAAAGCAACGGGGCTGCCATCAGTTGCGGTTATTATACCACTAACACTACCATGCTGCTGTTGTGCAAACGCAGCGGTTACGGTTAGTAAAACGATTAAGAGGGATAAAATTTTCTTCATGCCTTATTTTGAATGATTCTAAACAGCCGCAAAGAAACATTAAAATAAGGTCTCTGTCAACAATTATTTTGAATTAATCTAAATAACAATAAGATTTCTTGAGAGTTAACTATCATGTGCCGCCAAACCAAAAAAGGCGACCACAATATGGTCACCTTTTAATTTTTACCGGCGTCCGGCAATAATTTGCTTAAATAGTTTTTGGCGTATAAACCTTTATTACGCCGTCATTCTCACCGCTAACAACCAATAAACTCTTTTTAGTAGGGCTGTTTTTAGCGGCTATGATCATCACACCTTCCGGTGCATCACCACATTTTAATATCTGCAGGAAAGCCGGTTTCGTTGGGTCGGTAACATCATACACTGCAACAGCATCAGCACGTTCCATACCTACAAATGCTACATCTTTGTTGCCCACTTTACCAACTGCGATACCCTCTGGTTCAACAGATTTATCATCGCTACGACCATCATCATAAACATTTATAGAAAGGGCTTTCTTATCCAACTCGTTCTTGCTATCGAATACCTGCGCACCCGTCATACCGTTCCACACGCTGAATGAGCGCGCACCGAAAGAATACAACTCGTCAAAATCACCGTCGCCGTCTATATCACCTAAAGTAGTGGTAATATTTAAACGGCCTAACTGACCATTCTTTTGCAGATCAGCAGCGTTAGGGAATTTAGTTGCATCTAACTTAACTTTTCCAATACGTTTTACTTCAGAGAAAGCATCGTACTCGCGGGCATCGCCTTCGTTTGCAGTGAACAGGTATGGCAAACCGTTTTTCTCTAACACAGCAATGGCATCAGGCATATAAATACCTTTTACCGGCCATTTAGCGGCCACGCCTACTGCACCATCCTCATCGCTCACGTCGATCTCGTTACCATCAACATTGTAGTCCTTAAAGCCCAGCGGAAATATCTCTGTAATGGTTTTTGAGGCGATATCAACTTTGGCTATACCGTTGTTTTCCTGCAAGGTAACCCATGCCGTTTCTGAATCTGATGATACAGTGATGTATTCCGGCTCGATGTCTTTCGCAAAATCATTGCTTGGACCGAAGATCCTAAATCCCTTAGCCGTCAACTCAGCTTTTTTGCTTGCAAATGATGAAAAATCAACCGTGTTAACCGCATAGTTATCGGCAACAGAGATGATAGATATACTGCCCACAGGGTCGTTAGTATAGGTGGTGTTTGGCTCGCCCTCGTTTGCGGTAAGGATGAACTTTCCGTCAGGAGAGAAAGTAACCATGTCAGGCAGTGCGCCTACAGTGATCACTTTAATTTCGCTCAGGTCGTCAGTTTTAAAAACGGCAACCTTGCCGTTGGCCTGCTTGTCTGTTGATTCGATAGCTGCAGCCAGTTTACCATCACTTACGGCAACACTGTTAACCGCACCGCCATAAGGTGTCATGGCGATAGAATTAATTACCTTCATGTTTTTGGGATCAGAAAAATCCACTACATCGATCTTATTAACCGTCCCGTTGTTCACCACAAACAGCCGTTTGGTAGCAGGGTCAAAAGCAGTGATCTCGGCTGCACCAGCATCACCGATGTCAATTGAACTGATCTCCTCAAAGGTTGCCGGGTCTTCATTCACAAAAAATTCCGGCTCGGGGTCTACAGGTTGGTCAACCTGTACCCTGTCTTTCTTACAGCTTAAAAGAAATAAGCATACGAAAGCAGTAAGTAAATAGTGCTTCATAGATGTTTTAAAGTTTATTTGTTTGAACCCCAAAACTATTATGAAAACGTTAGGCCAAATTAACCTTTAGGTTAACGATGCATTACTAAAATATTAGAAAGTTCTAAGAACGCCGCTCGGTAGCTACCTGGTATGCAGGATCTTCCAGCACGTTTACCTCTATCACATCGGCGGCATTTTTAAGTAACTGGCGGCAATCTGCACTGAGGTGTTTAAGGTGTAGTTGTTTACCGGCTACACGATATTTTTCGGTGAGTTTATTCAAAGCTTCAATACCCGACATATCCGCCACGCGGCTATCCTTAAAATCAATTACAACTTCGGCAGGGTCGTTCTGCACATCAAATTTCTCGTTGAATGCCGTAACCGATGCAAAGAACAGCGGGCCGTAAATCTCGTAATGCTTTACGCCCTGTTCATCCACATATTTACGCGCGCGAATGCGTTTCGCGCTTTCCCAGGAAAATACCAGTGCAGAAATGATAACGCCAATAAGAACCGCCAACGCCAGGTTATGCATCAGGATGGTGATCACAGCTACCAGCATGCCCACAATAATATCCTGCTTTGGCATTTTATTGATGATACGAAAACTTGCCCACTCAAAAGTGCCAATGGCCACCATTATCATAACGCCTGTTAAAGCAGCCATAGGCACGCGCTCAATTACCGGCGCACCAAACAGGATTATACATAGAATGGTCAGCGACGCAATAATGCCCGACAGCCTCGCCCTTGCACCGGCAGATAAATTCACCAGTGTTTGCGCTATCATAGGGCAGCCACCCATACCTGTAAAAAAACCGTTGAGGATATTAGCTATGCCCTGCGCTATAGATTCGCGGTTGCCATTGCCGCGGGTGGCAGTTATATCATCAACTAAATTTAGGGTAAGCAACCCTTCGGTTAATCCTACACCGGCCATTATCAAAGCATAGGGAAAAATAACCTCAAGCGTATGCAGGTTAAAATCTACCATCGGAATATGAAACGGCGGGAAACCACCGCTGACCGCTGCAATATCTTTAACCGTTTTGGTTGGGATATTAAAACCTATCACCACCAAAAAGATAATAATGATAGCCACGAGGGATGCAGGCACTGCTTTGGTAAGCTTCGGTAGTACAACCACAATAACAATAGTCAGCAATACCAGGCCCAGCGTAATGTACAAAGGTGTGCCACTCAGCCATGCTTCGTGCCCGTTAACAACAGTTTTAAATTGCTGCAACTGCGCCATAAATATGATCACCGCCAGCCCGTTAACAAAGCCATACATTACCGGTTGCGGCACCAGCCTGATGAATTTTCCAAGTTTAAAAATGCCTACCAATATCTGGAAAACACCTGCCAGCGCTACAGCAGCAAAAACGTACTCGATGCCCTGGGTTTTCATCAATGCGATTAACACCACTACGGTAGCGCCCGCACCACCGGATATCAAACCCGGTCTGCCGCCTAATACAGAGGTGACCAAGCCCATTATAAAAGCCGCGTACAAACCTGCCAGCGGCGGAAAGCCGGTAAGTATGGCAAATGATAGCGATTCGGGCATCATAGTCATGGCTACAGTTAAACCGGCCAGTATCTCGTTCTTATAGTTTATTTTCTGAGAGAAATCAAAAAGGCGTAAATAAGGCTTCATCCTTAAATGTTAAAGCGTAAAGTGGAAATGAAAAACAGGGCAGCAAGGTCTTGTGGGTAAAAAAGAGAACCCATTGTTCAGGGTGGTGTAACAGGGCTGTTGTAAACAGGTGTTGCTTTCATTGCCACAAAAATAGAAAAATGTTCCTACTCGTCGGCCTTAAAGTTAAAGCCTTTGGCCGGGTTAAAGGGAACGTAAACCCGGCGCCACGGCTCATGCCCCTGCATTTGCCAGATGTGGCCTGTGCCGGTGGTATCCATGGCAATTAAAACCTCTCCTGCATTGAGTGTAAATTTCTCACCGGTGTGAGTTTCAAAATCCAGCGTGCCGGTAAGGCATATCACATACTGGTTAGTTGGTGCGGTATGCCAATCTAAAAAGGAATTAGGTGCAGTTTCTTTAAAGCTGATAGCTTCGGCGTCATAAGACACGGCATCGGCAAGATGGCCGGTTTGTACATGCGAGTGGCCGTCATTTCCGGTAGTTAATAAATAAGCTTTGATCATCTTAATATTTAGAAAGCCTCATTTAAACCCAGGAACAACCCGCGTGCGCCATACTTACCCCAGGCGTAATCGATACAAAGATTGGTACGGGTAGCCTTATTAAATAATACGCGTAAGCCTGCACCGCCACCAGGCTGCCAAACATCAAACAGTTTGGTTCCAAGGTCATCATTGGCGCTTTGAACATTGAAGAAAGTTACCCCGCTCAGGAATTTGTTCCGGGTGATAGGGAAACGGTACTCCAGCTCCGAATAAAAATATTGGTTGCCTTTAAAATACGTAGTCGTATAGCCCCTGCCGCTGCGGAAATTACCATCCCTCGCCGTACCGGGTATCTCCAGGTAAGGCAACGCTCCGCCCACTACGAATGACGTCCAGTTCCAGAAAGCCAGCACATGCTCGGGGTTGGCTTCAGAGAGGCTAAAGTATTTCCTGAAATCAGTATTTAACTGAACGGCATTTTTTGTACTACCCATCCACGTTTGGTTTACGCGGATCCCGGCATCGACATAAATGCCATGGTAGGCACGGTTCTGGTTATCGCGCGTGGTGTATTGTATATTGGCATTTAAACCGTTTGAGGCATAATGATCGTCCTGAAAACCGTAGCGCTGGTTATAAATACGATACGGCGTTAGCACAGTATCAGCATTATGTTTATCGTAGATCTTCCGGCGGATATCGAACGATACGCCTGCACCTACAAATAGCCCTTTATCAATCTGCTTATACACCTTTTCGCGGAAGGCGTAATACTGCGCATTAAGCACATATGGCTTGCGGGTTGGGTTGCTCAATATCAGGTCTTCGGCACTGCCGTTGGCAGCTTGCCCTATACCTATACCAAAATCCGGTGTAACCGTTTTGGCGGCTACTAAACTACCCTGAAAATTCCATTTATTCCCCGGCGTGTAAACATTGTGGGTAAGGTAAAAGTAAATGATGTTTTTAGTAGTGATAGACGCCGAGGTTGCCGCAACCGACATCAATGTATTTGGATTATTCCCCAACACCTTACCTGCCACGGCTTTGATCCCTATTTGCGTACCAATACTTGGGTTTGATGCAATGTTAGGGATAATGGTGATACCAGATGGTTTTTTCTTTATCGAATCTGGCTTTTTATTAGGGTGAAAGATATGATGAAAAAGATCACCAACATCATACTGACCGTCTGTATTGTTTTCCTTTTTTATTTCGGCTACTTCTTGTATCGAGTCACTTTTTGCTTTAAGTGAATCGCTTTTTACCGAATCGGCAGGAGTAACCTGCGCGCGGCTGATATTTGCAATGGCCATCAGCAGCAGCATAAGCACGCCGCCTGACAGGCTTTTTAAGTTCTTATGTATCAAAAGTCTCTTCAAGATAATTTTCGTTTAGCTTCATCCTAACACATGAGTATTCAAAAAGTTATATCTGTGTAATTTTTTTGACAATTAAGCGACTTCGCGATCGCTTTATTACGATAAAAAAATCACTGCAACAGGAAACTAATAAACCATGAGTCAAAAAAATATAACAAATTATTTGCGCAACCGAAAAGTTGCATTTATATTTGCAATCAAACGGTTGCAAATATTCTTATGAGAAGAGACGTATTCCAGGCGATAGCCGACCCTACCCGCAGGGCTATCATGACGCTGCTGGCTTTACAGGCCATGACACCCAATGCTATGGCAGAGCATTTTGAGAGCAGCAGGCAGGCAGTATCCAAGCACCTGCAGATACTTACCGAATGCGAACTGGTGCGACCTAAACAAACCGGAAGGGAAATTTATTATCACTTTAACCCTGACAAAATGAAAGAAGTAGACATTTGGTTGGAGCAGTTCCGCAATTTGTGGATAGATCGCTTTGACCAGTTAGATAACCTATTAGCAAATCAAAAACCTGAGTAAAATGGCAGCAAATGAAACCCTGATCACTAAAGATCAGCCAAACAAATTAAAAGTAAAACGCAGCTTTAACGCCCCATTAAGCAAAGTATGGCCGGCATGGACACAAGCCGAATTACTTGACCCATGGTGGGCCCCGCGCCCATGGAAAGCCATTACCAAAAGCTTAGACTTTAGCAACGGAGGCCTTTGGTTATACAGCATGAACGGCCCTCAAGGCGAAGTAACTTGGTGCCGTGTAGATTTCCATGATATCGTGGATAACAAAACATTCAGCACCGCCCCCTCTTTTTGTGATGAAAACGGTAACAAAATTGCAGGCTCGCCGGAGATGCACTGGACCTGCAACTTTAGTGAAGCTGATGGCAAAACCCATGTGGATATTGATATCACTTTTGATTCTGAGACCGATCTGGAAAAAATTGTGGCAATGGGTTTCAAAGAAGGGTTCACAATGGGCCTTGGCAACCTGGACGAATTACTGGCTGCTCAATAAACGTAACAATATTATTGATGATAGCAGGCAACCCAATAGGGTTGCCTTTTTTGCGTTTATATTGGTGTAATAAAACACACATTCGCATCACAAATGTCATCATCTAATACCGCATTGATCGTAATGGATCTGCAGCCTGCCATTTTGGGCGGCATCCCCGAAACTTCTTTAAACGCACTGCTTAGTCGTATTAAAAAAGCGATAGAAGCTGCTCATCGCAACAAAATAAAGGTTATTTATGTGGCCTTGTCTTTCAGACCGGGCGCACCTGAGGTAAGTGCCGATAACAGTTTCTTTAATGCTGCACGCCAAAGATTTGATAACCCGCAGTTCGGAGCAATCCATCCAGATGTAACTCCAAAGGTTGGAGATATTGTGGTATACAAAAAACGCTTCAGCGCTTTTACCGGTAGCGACCTGGAAGTGGTTTTGCGCGGTTTAAATGCAAAGCATTTAATTTTGGCCGGCGTATCTACCAGTGGGGTTGTGCTATCCACCACCCGCGAGGCTGCCGATAAAGATTATCAATTAAGTATCCTTACAGATGGCTGTTATGATGCTGATGAAGAAGTACACTGCGTACTCATCACCAAAGTGTTGCCAAAACAAGCGCAGATGCTAAGTATAGACGAGTGGTGCGAAAGACTGGATTGACCATCTATCGGACTTAAATTTTCATTTGTGGTAAGATAAGCCCATCTTTACTACATCTATTATGAATATTTTAGTCACCGGCGCAACGGGTTTCATCGGCAGGCAATTGTGTTTTGTGCTTGCCGAACGCGGTTACCATGTAAAAGCGCTCTGCCGAAACATCAGCCATCCCTACCTGATCCATCATCCAAATATCGAACCTGTAAAAGGCGATATACTGGATAAAGCCAGCCTGGCACAAGCTACGCAAGATTGCACCTACGTATTCCATACCGCAGCCATGGCTAAGATGTGGGCACGTAATGTAAATGATTTCCAGGAAACAAACGTAACAGGTACCCGCAATGTGCTGGAAGCCGCGCGTGAAGCGGATGTGCAACGTGTTATTTACACCTCTACCTGCGGTGTTTGGGGGCCGACCTTAAAATATCCTATGAGTGAGGAAGATCCCCGCGTGGTGGGTTTTCCGATAGCCTACGAACGCACAAAGTACCTGGCCGAACTGGTGGTTAAAGAGTTTGTGAACCACGGGATGGATATTGTAACCGTAAACCCCTCGCGTGTTTTTGGCGAGGGACCGATAACCGACAGCAACACCGTAAGCAAAATGATAAGCGGTTACCTTAAAGGCAAGTGGCGCATTATCCCCGGTGATGGCGGACAGATCTCTAATTACGCTTATCTTGATGATGTTGTCGACGGCCACGTATCTGCAATGGACAATGGCATAAGCGGCGAACGCTATATTTTAGGTGGAGAGGACGTAAGTTTTAATGAGTTCTTTAAAACGCTTAAAACTATCTCCGGCATTAAACGCGGCATGATCCGCCTGCCGCAACGAGTGATAAAATTCTACAGCAGGTTTGAGGCGTTAAAAACTAAGCTTACCGGCTTAGCTCCTGTTTTCCTGCCGGAGTTCGCCGACAGGCTAAAGTTCAATCAAAAATATAGCAGTCAAAAAGCCATAAACCAGCTCGGTTACCGCATTACACCTTTTGACGAAGCAATGTGCCGCACCATTGATTACCTTAAAACACATTAAAGCATGTCACAGTTAACTGCGATAATCACCGGCGCAAGCGAGGGTTTAGGCAAAGCATTTGCCATTGAACTGGCAAAGCGCGGCATTAATCTGGTATTGGTGTCGTTACCTGAAAGTGGTTTGCTTAACGTGGGCCAATACCTCAATAAAACATTTGACATTCGCGTAGATACTGTTGAACTCGACCTGACTGCCGAAAGCAGTGCCACAGAGATCTTTCAATTTCTTAAAAAAGAAAAGATCGTAGCACACATCCTCATCAACAACGCAGGTCTTGGTAACTGGGACTTATTTACCGATAAGCAACCCGATTTTTACCGCACACAAATTGAGCTTAATGTTATTGCCCCTGTAATACTCACCCGCATGTTTTTGGAGCAGGCTGATGAACAGACCACCTCATACATTTTAAATGTGGGCAGCCTTGGTGGCACCTTTGTGGTTCCTCGCAAATCTGTTTATGGGGCAAGTAAGGCTTTTATCAGCTACCTCACCAAATGCCTGCAACTGGAACTGACCGGGAAGAATGTAAAAATGAGTTTGCTTAGTCCGGGTGGGATAAACACTAAGCCGGAGCTATTGGTGATGAATCAGCAGCTGAAAGGCATAGCCAAAGCCACTATTTTTGAAGCCGAAGATGTTGCCCGTATTGCCATCGATGGCCTATTCAAAGGCAAAAAAGAGATAGTACCCGGCGGGGCCAATAAATTGTTGGTTGGATTGAATAGCGTACTGCCCGGTTTTATTAAAAAAGCTATTATTAAAGGGAAATTGAAAGAGCATGGGAAGTGATATAACCTTATCCCTACACCCACGTCATTGCGAGGAACGAAGCAATCTCTTTAAGCAAATCCAACGCAAAAGCATCCTCACCTCGTCTTTGCGAGGAACGAAGCAATCTCTTTAAGCTGATCCGCGTAAAGGCTACTCATTTAACAAATCATCGTACAGATCTTTCCATTCAGGATTAACAGATCTCACCAAATTAATTTTACTCTGCCTGCTGCCGCCTTTTATAAGCTTTTCAGCAGCAATGGCTTCCTCAATGTGCGGATAAAAAAATAATACACAAGCTTATCGCAATTGTATTTCGCCGTAAAACTATGGGGATAAGTTTTGTTTTTGTGATCCCGAATACGCGTTATCAGATCGGATGTGACACCGGTGTAAAGCACGTTATTTTGTTTGTTGGTTATAATATAAACACAACCGCCTCTTTGCATAATCATGTGCATGTTGATTACTTGTCCTGAAGAGATTGCTTCGTTCCTCGCAAAGACGCGTGGGGGAAGGGCTTGATTCTCTTTCTCTACATATTGTTTACTTGTCCTGAAGAGATTGCTTCGTTCCTCGCAAAGACGCGTGGGGGAAGGGCTTGATTCTCTTTCTCTACATATTGTTTACTTGTCCT
>JAESTD010000325.1 GCA_016763755.1 Mucilaginibacter sp. | reverse complement strand
TTCGTTATCGAAGGACAGGCAGGAATTGACGATCACGAATTTATAATCGCCGATCGAATTAACGGCAAATTGCTTTATCGCGGTGTTTCCAGTTCCAGTTCGCCGGAATCGAGCAGGTCTTTGACGATTAGCCTGAAGAACAGGTCGACCCGCGGATAGACGCGGAAGCCCAATTTCAGGTTAACATGGTAAACGTCATTCTCCGCTAGGGTCGTGACATTGTACTCTAGTGTATAAGGCTCATCGGTGATCTCTACATGGTAAAACCAATAAACGTCAGCTTTTTTTATCGGATTGGCAAAAACGGAAAGCAGGGTCTTTTCTTCGATCGTTCCCGGTTTTCTCGACGCGGTCAAGTAGATCAGGTGTGTTGCAAAGCCGTTCAGTTGATCCTGATGGCTTAAGGCGATCAGCTTGTTTAAATGATCGGGCCTAAGGTCGACAAAGTTTATGAGGGACTGTTGCTGCAACTTGCCGCTTCGCCAGATCAGCATAACGCCGGTGATCGCGCCGCCGACCAGCAGCATGATCCAGCCACCTTCTTTGATCTTTTGAAGATTGGCCACTAGGAACGCGCATTCCACTGCAAGAAATGCGCCTGTGACCGCGATGATGAGCAGTAAGGGTTTGCGCTTGGCGCGCAGCCACAGGCTGACCAGGACGGTCGTGGTCAGCATGGTTAGCGTAACGGAAAGCCCAAAAGCGGCTTCCATCCGCTTGGATTCCCTGAAATGTAAGACCATCGCAATGCAGGCGATCATCAGCGCCCAATTGAAAAACGGTATGTAGAGCTGACCACGGACCGTACCCGGAAAGATGATCCGGTGCCGCGGCCAGAAGCCAAGATGGATCGCTTCATTAGCTAAGGTAAAACAACCGCTGATCAGCGCCTGGCTGGCGATGATCGTGGCCAGCGTCGCCAGCAGGAGCGCCGGGAAATAGATCGGCTGGGGAACGATATTATAGAACGGACTGAGGTCATTGGCCTTACCGTTTAAAATGAGCCAGGCGGTCTGGCCGGCATAACAAAGGATCAGGGAGAGTTTGATATAGATCCAGCTCACTCGGATATTGTTCCGTCCGACGTGTCCCATATCGCTGTACATCGCTTCCGCGCCGGTCGTACATAGGAATACCCCACCGAGCAGCCAAAAGCCTTGCGGGTAGTGGACCAGCAGGTCATAGGCATATACCGGGTTAACAGCCAAAAGCACTGCCGGATGCTTTTGGAGCGCCAGCAAGCCTATCACGCCAATGAAGGTAAACCAAATTACCATCACCGGCCCGAATAATTTACCGATCTGCTGCGTGCCGAATTGCTGGATCAGAAACAACAAGATAATGATACCGATCACGATAGGTACCGTGTTGATATCTGGATATAAGGCCCGCATTCCTTCGACCGCGGAGGCTACCGATATCGGTGGTGTAATGATACCGTCTGCGACCAGGAACGATCCACCGATGATGGCCACAAAGATCAGCCACTTTTTATAATAGCGCTTGATCAGCGCAAAGAGTGAGAAAATGCCGCCTTCGCCTTTATTATCGGCCTGAAGGGTGATCAGCACATATTTCAGGGTTGTCTGCACGGTGAGCGTCCAGATCACGCAACTGAGCACACCCAGCGCTTTCGCCGGAACTATGACCTCACCGGAATGGAAGATCGCGTTATAGGTATAGAGCGGTGAAGTACCGATATCACCGAAAACGATGCCGACGGCGATCAGTATCCCGGCAGCTTTGATCTTGCTGTGAAAAGTACTTATTCCTGTTTTCGGTTCCATAGGTTGCGCTTTGTAGCCACGCCACAATTTAGTTAAAAAGTTTCTGATGCCGGCTTATCAGGTCTTTCTTCCGGCAGTTCTTAAAATGATACTCCCGCCTATGCCGGCGACCAGTGAAGACAATAGAATACCGTACTTGGCCTGATTCACCAGCTCTTCTTGTTTGAAGGCTAAAGCTGTTATAAACAGCGACATGGTAAAGCCGATGCCGGCTAACATGGCCACCCCAAGAATATGCCGCCAGTTCCCTTCCGAAGGCAGGTCCGCTAGTTTGGTTTTGACCGCAAGCCAGGTAAAGGAAAAGACACCGACCAGTTTGCCAAGCACTAAGCCGGCGATAACACCTAGGCTAACGGGATTGACCAGTTGCCCGAAAAAACCCTGGCTGATCACTATCCCTGAGTTGGCCAGGGCAAATAAAGGCATGACGATAAAAGCGACCCAGGGATGCAAACCTGTTTCTATCTTTTGCAATGGGGTTTGCGCAGCAAGGCTTAAGGCTTTGATGTGTTCGATCGTTTCGTGCTGATGCGGCGTCGTTAGCGTGCTGCAATTGGGGATCTCCGCATCAAACTCATACGATAGTTCACGCAAGCGCTCTGAATAGCGTTTTTCATCAACGCGCGTGCGAGCCGGCATGGTAAAAGCGGCCAGCACGCCGGCGATCGTTGCTTGCACGCCTGATAGCAAAAAGCACACCCAGGCAGCGATACCTAACAGCAGGTAAAAGGCGGTATGCCGTACACCGAGACTATTACCCGCCACCATTAAAAGCAAGATTCCTAAACCGATCAGCAAGGTTATAAAATGTAACTCCCCGGAATAAAATACGGCGATCACCAGTACCGCGCCGAGGTCGTCGGCCACCGCCAGCGCGGACAGGAAAACTTTGATGGAAGCCGGGATTTGTTTTCCGGCAAGAGACAAAATGGCGAGCGCGAATGCGATATCGGTGGCCATCGGAACGCCCCAGCCTTTACTTCCCGGGCCATGTGAATTTACCAGGCTGTAAATAACGGCCGGGATAAGCATGCCGCCCAGCGCAGCGATCATGGGAAGTGCGGCTTTTTTAACGGTCGATAGTTCGCCGGCCATAAATTCTCTTTTCAATTCAAGGCCGATCACGAAGAAGAATACCGCCATCAGGCCGTCATTCACCCACAAATGCAGCGGATGTTTAAAGTTGATGCCACCCAGTCCAACTGAAAGCGGTGTTTCCCATAAAGAGTGGTAATGGTGCGCCCAGGGGGAATTGACCCACACGATGGCTGTTACCACGCCTAAGAACAGTACTAAACCACTGGTATATTCGAGATGAATAAAATTGCTGACCGGTCTGACCAGTTTGTCGATAGGTGACTTATCCATAATTGGCCGCTAAGTTAACTTTTGGAACGCTTAAATATCACACCTGAACAACGTAAAAAGCCGCATTAAGCGGCCGCATTTGGGGCTTTCATAGAACATACGGCATTCGGCGATTTTAAAGGCCCGCAATCACATTCTTTTTATCTAAACTCCCTATTTCAAATCGGAACACTGTTGTATATTTGTATTGTCGCCGGAATCCGGGAAAATGTTTATTGAGTAATTCATTGAGTAGTAAAATTACTGCATTACAAATAATTGATATTTAGGCCATTATGGTACCAGTTCGATTCCCGCTCTGAGTACAAACCCTGATACTGGCGTATCGGGGTTTTCTGTTTTTAAGCCACCGCGGAAATACTCGCGCTTTTATTTTAGCAAATGTTCGTTATCCTTCAACCCCACCCCTGATAGTTTTAGCCTGAAAGCCTCTTGTATCAAATAAAAAAGTTTGTTGGCTGCAGTCTCCACGGGCAGCCCCTCTTTACGAATATTGGAAATACAATTCCGTGAATCATCGCTCAATCCCGGCTGAGGATTATACGTGAGGTAAATCCCCATACTGTCGGCTGCGCTGAGGCCCGGTCGTTCACCGATGAGAATAACTGATAACGACGCACCAAGTTCGGCCCCGATATGGTCGGCGATGGCTACGCGTCTTTGTTCTACAATACAAATTGAGGTCAGTTTATGGTTTGCGGCCATAAGTTGCGGAATTACGATATGTAACAACGGAACGGCGTTCTCATTCACGGCAGTTGCCGAAAGTCCGTCGGCGATGATAAAAACGATGCCATTGTTCTGCACTTGATCGGCCAACCGGTTCAAAGATGTTTCATCAGGTAAACGGCCCAAGTCGGGGCGTTGTAAATATTTTTCGCGCGTGGTGGCCTGGCTGTGCAGGGGTAATACCGGCAGGTTAAAATCAATCAACTCATCATACAAGCGCTCGGTTTCCATTTCAGAATATACGGCATCTCGGGCATGTGCATGGGCCAATTTAAAAGCCAATGCATCTTTGGTAGAAATACCATTACCGGCATGACCGAGAGCTATTCGCGCCTGCGTAAACTCCTTCAAAAAATTTAAAGGATGCTGATCTTCAACCGTGTTTTTTTTTATTTCAGCCATAATGCACCTGCTTTATTTAACAGTTCGGCGGTGCCGGCGGTATTTGGGTTTCCATTCTCGTCGGTAATACCTTGTTTCAGCAGCCATTGCTCAAATTCAGGCGCTGGTTTTAATCCTAAAACTTTACGCACATACAAAGCATCATGGAAGGATGTACTTTGATAATTGAGCATAATGTCATCGCTGCCAGGGATTCCCATAATAAAATTACAACCCGCTACGCCAAGTAACGTGAGCAGGTTGTCCATATCATCCTGATCGGCTTCGGCGTGATTGGTATAGCAAACATCAACACCCATGGGTAATCCAAGCAGCTTTCCGCAAAAATGATCTTCAAGGGCGGCGCGGGTATCTGCTTGCCATCATACAGATACTCGGGGCCGATAAAGCCAACAACAGTATTCACCAATAGCGGCGCAAATTTTTTGGCGATAGCATAAGCCCGCACTTCGCAGGTTTGCTGGTCTACACCATGATGTGCGTTGGCTGACAGAGCGCTCCCCTGCCCCGTTTCAAAATACATTACATTATTACCGATTGTGCCCCGCTTTAAGGCCAAGGTAGCTTGGTAGGCCTCTTCCAACATATTTAAGTTGATACCGAAGGCCGAATTGGCTTTTTGCGTGCCCGCGATAGATTGAAAACAAAGGTCTATTGGTGCTGCTCTGTTTGCTAACTCCAATGTAGTGCTTACGTGGCTAAGCACGCACGACTGCGTAGGAATATCAAATTGCAGGCGAAGGCGATCTATGAGATGTAATATTTTTTCAACAGCCGCGAGATTATCTGTTGCAGGGTTAATGCCGATACACGCATCACCGCTGCCGAGCAATAGTCCATCGATCAGGCTGGCAGCTATTCCCTTCGGGTCATCAGTAGGATGATTAGGTTGAAGGCGGGTAGAAAAGCGGCCACTCAACCCTATTGTGTTGCGAAATTTAGTAACTACCCTGCATTTCTTTGCTACCGAGATAAGATCCTGGTTTCGCATTATCTTGCTTACCGCGGCTGCAATCTCGGGCGTGAGGCCGTTACAGATCGCGGATAATTGGTCGCAATCGGTTTCATTCAGTAAAAGCCAATCGCGAAAACTGCCTATGGTATGTTGACTTATAAACGAAAATGCTTCGATATCGTGACCATCGATAATCAAGCGGGTAACTTCATCATCCTCATAAGGAATAATGGCTTCATTCAGGAAATCTTTTAAAGGTACATCTGCCAGGGATATTTGCGCAGCTACACGTGCTTCATAACTCTCTGCACTTAATCCGGCTAAAGCATCCCCACTACGATGCGGCGATGCTTTGGCCAACAGCGTTCGCAGGTCGTTAAACCTATAAACTTTACCGAATATAGTGTGAGCGTACATGTATTATAGAATTGGTATATATTAAACCGCTTTCTCTAACTCAATGGCCGGGGCGTTCAGCATTTCATCGTCCATGATGCGTGACTTGTGTTTGCCAAGTGCCACGAAGATGGCAACAGCTAAAGCCAATCCGGCATAAAACAACAGACTGATGCTAAAATTGTAGTACATAATGGCAACCAGGCATACAGCCGACAACAGCAATGCTATAGCCGGAAAAATAGGATATACTACGGCAGGAAAAGGCCGCTCCAGATTCGGTTCCTTTTTGCGGAGAATAAACAAGCTGATCATGCTCATCATATACATCACTACAGCCCCCATTACCGATAAGGTAATGATTTGCCCGGTCGTACCCGTATACAGTGCAATAAAACTAATGCCACCACCTATAATGATGGCCCAATGCGGTGTTTTAAATCTGCTGTTTACTACGGATAGCCCTTTGGGCAGATAGCCGCTCCGTGCCATGGCGAATACCTGTCTTGATGATGCCAGGATTGTACCATGGATAGATGCAATTAATCCAAACAAACCTATGCTGGCAAATACTTTTGTAAGGCCACTGCCTTTACCTAAAACAATGCTGATAGCCTCAGGCAGAGGATAATCCAGCTTGCTTAATTTGCGCCAGTCGGTAATACCGCCGGTTAGGATCATTACACCTAAAGCTAATAGTACCAATGTTACCAACGCATAGATATATCCACGGGGGATATTACGCTTAGGGTCCTTCACTTCTTCGGCCACCATGGCAACACCCTCAATGGCCAGATAGAACCAAACAGCAAATGGCAATGCTGCAAATACACCGCTCCAGCCGAAAGGCATTGGATTGCTGAGGTAGTTTTCCATTTTAAAATGATGGCCAACCACGCCCATAAAGATGAGCAACTCAGCGACGGCAAGTATGGTAATGAATACTGAAAAGACCGCAGATTCCTTAACGCCTGAGATGTTTAATAGGATAAATGCTACGTTAAAGGTCATCGCCGCAGGCAAAATGCCTATCGTCGGATGCAAAAAATGAACGTAACTTCCCAATGAAAAAGCAATGGCAGGCGTAGCAAATAAAAAATCTATGAGGGTGGCATAACCAGCAATCAACCCGCCGAACGGCCCCATGGCTCGATAAGCATAGGCAAAAGCTCCGCCTGCATGCGGTATAGACGTAGTGAGTTCAGTATAACTAAAGATGAAGGTCACGTACATCAGCGTAACTATTAGCGTAGCGATCAGAAAACCAATAGTGCCCGATACATCCCAGCCCAGGTTCCATCCAAAATATTCACCTGAGATAACCAGTCCTACGGCAATTGCCCACAAGTGCACAGGTTTGAGCACTCGCTTTAACTGTTTTTCGTTATTATTTTCCAAAAGGCGTTTAAATGAGCCTTTAAGTTACGGATAAAATGCTTTTATGGAAGCTTTTATGATTATTTTGCTGTGTTTTTGATAAGGCTGTCGTATTATTAACCTTGAATAAATGATAAATTAATGCTAATAATAAAAAAGGCCATTCTAATTAAAGAATGACCTTCTATTATTAAAACAAAACTACAGATTTTGCCTTGTGCCGGCTTTGTAATAAAGTTCTGCAAGGGTTTTTTGATAACCTGATATCATACTTTCGCGTTTTATCTTCATATCTATCAGCTTACTTTCGCGACTGTTGATCAGGAACAGGGTGCTTTCTCCTAAATCAAACTTCTGGAGCTCACCGGTGAGCAGCAATTCCTGATTATTGATGCTTTGCACCTGCAAACCTAATTGCGATTTGTACGCGTTTAAACTATTGTACGATGTTTGGATATTGTTATTGATCTCCCTGCCAGTCTGTTGCACATCATAACTCAGTTGCTGTTGTTTGATCTTCACTTCTCTAAGCTTTCCACGTTCAGAGCGTAAGAATATCGGGAAGGCAAACTCCAACCCTACTTTGTAGTTACGCCAATTAAAATCGTAATAATCGGGCACGTATGAATTAAAATCCCTGCGCGATGAGATGAGCGCTCCTGTGATATTGATCTTGGGTTTCATCACTTCCTGTCGGTAACGGCGCTCGATATCCAACTGATTACCCTTCGCACGCAATTTAAGCAATTCAGGGTGCTGAGTACCGGCCTGCCCTACAAGGCTATCCAGAACAGCATTACCGGGCAAGGCAATTTTTTCATTAACTATTTGTGGCAAGGCATTTTTAGGTAATTCAAGAGGTGTACCCTGTTCACTCCATAAATGGTTAGACAGCACCAACATCGCATTCTTCATTTCAATGGTGCTTTTTGCCAACTGGATCTGCCTGTCCTGTACGGTGATGCTGGCCTCAACCGAATCTATAGGTGGCTTATCTCCTATCAGTGTTTGGTTCCGTACAGCTTCAAAGCGCTTTTGGGCAAGGTCAACACCTTCTTTAAGCAATGCGTACTCACGATAGGTATAGTACCAGTTCCAATAATCTTTAACTGCCGCGTACCAAACACTGTTTATCTGTTTTACTTTTTCGGCCTCGGCATAACTTACCATGGCTTTTGCCTGCCATAAGGTGCTGCGCCTTGCATCTATTAGTAAACCTTGCCCTAAAGGGATACTTAGGCCAACGGCGGTCAATCCATCCGTACCAGTGCGGGTTTCGGGATTAGTATATGTACCTACATTACGGTCATAGCCCACTTTAAGGTCGGCACCGGCTACGTAGAGCGGTATTTTTAGTTCACTGCCCCAGTTATTGTAGTATTCGGTATTGCCAAATAGTTTTCTGCCAAATGACGCCTTAATCGCCGGATCAAAATATCCTAATGATTGTAGTACCGTTGCTTTAGCGGCCTCGCTCAGCAATGCCGCCTGTTTTACTATTGGGTGATGCTTGAAAACCAGCTCCTGCAGATCCTGCAAGGCGAATACGCTGCCCGTATCCACTTTTGGCGGTGACTGTGCGTAGGCACGTGTTATAAACATTGCCAACGCTATAAGCACAGCAATTATATATCTTTTTAAATTTACTTTCATTTCAATTATCCTTTCTTGCCATCTGCAGCTTTAGCCGCAGGCTCTTTATCAAGGCTTGGCGGGAAACCATTTAATTGTCGCCATATCTCGTACCATAACGGCACCGAGCGCAATATGATGCGGCCATATACTCCCGATCCCTGGCGCAATTGTACCGGCCATTCCTCATCATTTTGCGGAAGCGGAGTTGTGGGTTTTATCAGCAAGCGATATTTACCACCACTGCTGCTCACACGGTCTATAGCCCACACTTTACCTGCAAAAGTGCCCACCGCTACCGATGGCCAGCCCGAGAACTGTACGGATGGCCAACCTTCAAACTGCAGGCGAACATCACTGGTATCTAATATCAAGGGCACATCCATGGCGTTTACGTAAAGCTCTGCGGCTACTTTTGGATTTTTAGGTTGAAGCGTTGCTATTGATTCGCCCTCTTTAATGTTCTCACCAATACCAGCCTTAAGCGTCTTTACCACAAAACCCGATTGCGGCGCGCGCACCACATACAAGCCCCTGCGGATAGATATATTTGAAATATCATTGCGTAGCTTGGCAATATCGCCGCGTGCACTTGCCCTGCTCGAAAGTGCCGAACTCATGTCAGATTGCGCTTTGGCTAATGATTCCTGGTATTTAGCGCGGATATTATCCAGATCGATACGGGCGTTAAGCAAAGCCTGTTTAGAGTTGTTCAGCTTGTTTTGCTGACCGATAACTTTGGCGTTATCTTCCTGCAGTTTCAACCTGCGTGTCTCAATATCGGTCAAAGAGAACAATCCGTTTTTATAACCGGCCTCGTAACGTTGTAAACGCGCTTTAGTGGTCTCGTAAAAATTGTTTACGGCAACGAGGTCGGCGCTATCCATTTTTACATAGTTGACAGATTGCTGCACTTTGTTTTCGGCTGCCGAAAGCTGGAAACGCAGGCCGTTTGTCATCGCCTTGATCTGAGCATTGGTAGCATCCATTTTTTGGACAGCAGCATCTTCGCTGCCTTTTTTTGCTTCCAGCTGCTCATCCAAACGCTCAGGTAACTCGGGGTCAAAGTACGATTGACTGGTCTCTGATATTACAAGTATAGTATCGCCTTTTTTGACTTCCTGCCCCTCGCGTACGGCCCATTTCTCAATACGGCCACCTATCTGGTTTTGTACGGTCTGTGGGCGATCTTCAGGGTGCAAAGCTGTTACTGTGCCTTTGCCGGGGATGGTTTGTCGCCATGGTAGTAGTAATATGATGACGAATAGCACCAGGCATATTCCCATGATACGACCTAACAGCCGCGAGCTTTTGATGTTGATCATCTCGTCGTTTGATTGCGCTGCCAGTTCTTCCATGTGCTTATTGTGCAATCCGTGTTGTGATAGCTTAGCCATGTTGCGGTGCTCCTTCCAATTCAAGATCGGTAACTACGGCCAGTTTCTCACTGCCGGTAACCATATCAAATACAGTGTTCATGTTTGTTAATAGTTTCTCTACAGCGTAGCTTATCTGTACAATTATCACCTCCGCAGCTACGAACTGACCAAAGGTCATTTCGCGCTCAACCACAAAGTATGAACCTAATAAGAGCAAACCACCCATTAAAATGGTGCGTAGTGCTACAGATCCCATAAAATATTTGCGCAACACGCTGAAGTGGCTGTTACGGGCTGATAGATATTTTGCATTGATCTCATCAGTAGTAGTCACAACGTTGTTCATTAATTCATGATTGCCGCGATATCTATCCAGGTCGGCGGCAACATTTTCTAAATGCGCCACGAGTTCATATTTGTGGTGCGATTCGTCCAGGCTGGTATCAACACCCTGGCGATAATATAACAGCACAATTACCGCAATGGCAATAATGGCTAACAAACCCACCGCCATAAACACCGGGTGATAGAATGATAATAATATCGCGCTGAAGAAGATCTGCACGGCAGCCGCCACGATGTCTACTAACAATTTGGTCAATCCCTTCTGTATAGTAAGGATATCAAAGAAACGGTTAACCAATTCGGGCGGATGCTCTCCAAGTAATTCTTCTTTTTTGATACGTGGCAGGCGGAAAGCAAATTCCATTGATGCCTTAGTAAAGATCTTTTGCTCAAGAAACTCCACCAACGTGAGTTGGCCTATGAGCAACGAGCCGCCTATAATGATACCTATCAGTACTACGGCTATCAAAATATAGGTTGAGCTATACATTGCCCCGTTTGATAACAGGTTGAATACTGCTGTAGTTCCTAAGGGCAAGGTTAAACCTATCAAACCGATAAGGATGGCGTAGACGAAAATGTAGTTGATGGTATTACGTTCGTAATGTAGTATACGCACCAGTCTTTGCCAGGGCGTAACAGCATTTGCATGCTTTGTTTTTTTCATAAAAACAGATTAAAAGCTAATTGTAAATTGTATTAGTAAGGGTATAGCCCGGCGCAGTGCAGGCATGATAAGCGCAGCCCGTATCTGATACAGGGTACATATTATCAGTTGCGGCCGGCGAGCTGATTTAGAGGGAAAATGCTAACAAAAATTAGGAGGCGGGGTAAGCACTACCCTAAGTGGTTCGGCAAAAACACCGAAAACATAAACGTCCCAATGAACAGACAACGGCGTTGCCCAGGTAAGCGATCTGAAAAAAGTAGGGTTCTCAAAGCATGAGTAAAGCTTTTTGGCGCTCTTCTCAAAACT
>JAESTD010000324.1 GCA_016763755.1 Mucilaginibacter sp. | reverse complement strand
TCTCAAATCTCAAATCTCAATTAGCCTGCTTTATTTTCGAGCCGCTGGTGCAAGGTTCTGCCGGTATGATCATGTACGAGGCGCAGCACCTGGAAGCGCTGATGGCGCATTGTAAGCAAGAGGGCGTTTTGTTGATAGATGATGAGGTTTTTACCGGCTTTGGTCGTACAGGTAAATCTTTTGGCTGCAATCATGTGAAAACCCAACCGGATATCATGTGCTTTTCAAAAGGATTGACAGGCGGGACGATGGCATTCGGTTTAACAACTTGTACACAGGAAATTTACGATGCATTTCTGTCTGATGACAAGACGAAAACGCTTTTCCACGGGCACTCATACACCGCTAATCCTGTAGCTTGTGCAGCATCACTGGCGAGTTTAGACCTTTTTTTAGATCCATCTACTCAAGCTAATATTGATAGGATAGTTGCCCGTCATCAGGCTTTTGCAGAGAGCATAAAAGATCATAAACGCATTGCTAACTATCGCCAAACGGGCACTATACTGGCAATGGAATGGGAAACCGGCAATAACACATCCTACTTTAGCAACCTGCGCGATAAGCTTTATCACTTCTTTTTAGACAAGGGCATCATATTACGCCCACTTGGGAACATCATTTATATTTTACCCCCGTATTGCATTACTGATGCAGAACTGGATTACATTTACAGCGCCATTGAGCAGGCGCTCGATACGATTTAAATTATGGAATTATCAAACCTACTACCTAAAATAATTGCTGATAGCCAATTGCATGCACGCTGGTTAAACACGCTGTCGCTGATGGAAAATACCGGCGCGCGTAAGATCTCGGCCAGCGAAGACCCGGTTACCGTTACCTACATCATTCTTAAACACGCCGCTGAAGAACATCGCCACGCTTTCTATCTTAAAAAACAAATTGAAAAGACAGGCAAAGACCTTTGCCCGACTTATTCAAATGAATACCTGGTTGCACCTGCTGACAGCAAACATTACCTGCACCAACTGGATATTGATGTTTGTCGTTATCTTAAGAAAGAATTAGGTTTAGGCGGTGCCGAATTACGCTTTGCCGCTTACTTACTGGTTACTTATGCTATCGAAGTACGTGCTGATGAGCTTTACCCGGTTTACCAGGATGCTTTAGATGCCGCAGGCAGCAAAGTGAATGTTAAATCTATCATCCTTGAGGAAGAAGGCCATCTGGAAGGAATGATTAATCAATTGCAGCACTTCTCACCGCAATGGGAGCTACATGCGCAGAAAGCGGTGGAAATGGAAAGTGCTTTGTTCAACAAATGGGTTGTAGGGTTGGCAAAAGAAGTGAATTGACAACTCTCCAGAAAAAATTGTCATTTCGAACGAGCGATAGCGAGGAGAAATCTTGTTATTCCGGAAAGACCAAACTTACTGAGTAACAAAATTTCTCTCCGACATTCGGCAGATCGTAATGACGAGGATATAAAAAAGGAAAGTCCCGCATTTGCGGGACTTTCCTTTTTACAGTAGTAGCGCATAATTATCTGCCACCGCCCATTGATTTAAGATCATCAAGTGAAATCTTTTCAAAATCAGCAGGGATACCAAAAGTGCCTGCAGGTACTTTTTGTTCTACAATGCTTTTTACAGTTACCTCAGCAGCTTGTCCGTTTTGGAAAGTTGAGTATTGGATAGGTACACCGCCGGCTTTGGCGTATATTTTAGAACCACCCGTTTGCGGGATGCTTACATCATTTGTAACCCAGATATCATAGGTTTTGCCGCTTTTGGTATCTTTAGCAGTTACCTTTTTGCAATTAAAACCGCTGATAACTTTTGTTTCGGTGCCTGGGGTAAATTCAAAAACAGGTAATTTAGCTTGTTCTTCTTCAACCTCTGCCGGAGTTGCGATGGCAGCCTTTTTAATAGAAGCTACTGGTACATCAACCAAAATAGCCATTGATTTAGCGTCTTTATCAGTTAATACCTTAATAGCAGCAGGACCCGCATTAAAAGATGTAGCGCTTGAATCTGCCCTGAAATACGATTTAATATCAACAGACTGGCCTTGCATAGTTGCGCCAATAGTAATAACGCCTTCTTTATAAGCTTTTTGAGCGCTGGCGTTCATCGCAGTTGCAGAAAGCACGAGGCCCAATGCAGCGGTAAATAATTTACTCTTCATAGTTTTAATTTGAGAATACAATTTAGTGTGTAATTAACTGAGTGCAAAATTTTTTATGACAAATTATCATAATTGTTAATTAGATGGCAATACCAAAGCTTTGTTACGTTTTAATAATGCATATTTTTTGCCATCCAATTTCAAGCTTTCAATATACGCGTTGCTGTTAGTACCATCAATTACTAACGGTACGTTGGCCAGTGTGGTATCAAGCATAACATTATCACTTAGGTAAGCTTTATCTATCAACATATCTGCGGGGATAGACTTAAAACGGCTGCTATCGTTTAATAACAACAGTTTTTTATTTCGGAACCATACAAGCGCATCTTTCTTTAAAAGATAGTTATTGCTGATATTGCCATTAAAAGGTACCACACAATAGTATGTTATTCGCATACTATCTAAACCGGGTTGGACGGCATACTGAAACGCTTTATCATTTTGCACAAGATCTGACAAGACGATTGCGTCTTCGCCATGTTTAAATACAATGCCCTGATGCTTACGCAGATTTAAGAAAGTTACGAGATTTGTTTTATCTGCCTTAAGCTTTTTATATGAAACACTGCAGCTAAACACCAGCAGACATACACCGGAAGCAAACAGCGCGTGTTTACTTTTCTTGTAGATACAGTAAAAAATAAGGCCAATGATAACATTAAGTAAGATAAACTCCATTTTAGTGAGCCATATTTTGCCGAAGCTGGCATAAGGAGCCCGTTCAATAATTGCCAGCATCTTATTCATCAGCAGGATGCTTTTCTCAAGTATATAACCAAGCGCTTTAGAAACATATGGTATCTGCGGTAGCAACAGCAAAGCCAAGCCGCTGTACATAATAACAGCGACAGGGATGATAATGAGCAAATTACTCAACAAAAAATAAACCGGAAACTGATGGAAATAATACGCACTCAGCGGGAAGGTAGTTATCTGCGCTGCGATAGAAACTGAACACACCATCCAAAGTTTATCTGCCGGTTTATTTTTAAAAATTAACCATTTGTAAATAATTGGCTGAAAAATAACCAATCCGGCTACGGCAAGGTAGGAGAGTTGAAAGCCTGCATCTGTGAGCAAATAAGGATCATATGACAGCAATGTAAATGCTGATACGGCCAGGATGTTAAGGTTGCTGATGTGCCGACTGTAGGTTTTGCCCGTGATGACCAAACTTATCATCAACGCCGCGCGGTTAACTGCCGGCGAAAAACCGGTAAGCAGTGCGTAGGCCCATATCACTAAAATGATAATAACAGCTTTGGTTATCTTGGTTTGCGGATGGTTTAAAAAGCCAAGTATAAAGGTGAGTAATGCTAACAGGATAGCCACGTGCCCACCAGATACCGACAAGATATGGATAGTTCCCGTTTTGGAATATGCCTGCATTACATCGGCGCTTAAGTCGGCTTTATAGCCAAGAATTAAGGTTGATGCTACAGCCACGGCGGTAGTATCGTGCATATTGCGCTTTAGTTTATTTACCAGGCGCTGGCGCATATCTAACCCAAATGAGATAATCGCATTGCCTTGGCCCGCGTCAACTATCTGGTATTGTTTAAGGTAAAGGTATGCCTGATAATGGATGTTCTTATTAGCAAGATATTGTTTGTAATTAAACTCGCCGGGGTTATAGGGTGGTTCTATTTCACTAAACTTACCGGGGATAAGTAATTGCTCACCATAGAAAAGATTTTTTGCCAGTTCGTCTTTGATGGTTATGAGTATGGTGCCGGCGCTTTTATAACGCTTTTTGTTTTTTACAGCTACTGTAACGTCTGCCGTAAACCGTACCATATTGTCTTTTACTGTTGGTTCTGAACTGATATTCACCAGTAATTTATCAGCCGGTTGTTTACTGAAATGATCAGGTCGATGCAGTTCATTATGCGTGAGTGTAAAAAACCATCCACCGGCAAAAAGGCTTGTAATGATGAGGACGCCGCCAAGCCATCGTTGGTGATAAATGTTGAGCGTTTTATAGAAAATGTTTAATGCAACAAAAACTACGCTTGATATGATAAACGAAGTTAAAGCGATTGAGCCATCATCAGGTAAAGCCAATGCCCCGGCAATACCCGCCATAAAAGGTATCAGTAATATAAGGGCAGGAATTTGGCCTTTATGGGCGGCTATCATTTATATTCCGGTTAATTGGATAAGGTATTGCCGGAATAAAAATAGGCTATCTAAATCACAAGTTACAACTCGTTGCGCACCTCCAATAAGAAACTTTTCAGGCTTTCCAAAGAATCAATGATGCGCTGGTTATCGCGAGTGTTGCCGCTATCGTTCTTCAAATGGTCTTTCGCACCCTGCAAAGTGTAGCCCTTATCGCGGATAAGGTGGAAGATGATCTTCAGATTCTCAATATCTTCGGGCGTAAAATAACGGTTGCCTTTTTTGTTCTTTTTTGGAGTGAGAACATCAAATTCCTTTTCGTAAAAACGAATAAGCGATTGATTAACATCAAACATGGCCGATACCTCGCCCATGGTATAATACATTTTAGTGATGTCGCGATCTTTGTAAGGCATACGCAAATGTAAGATTTTGGAGAAGAAGTCCGCAAGTCCGAAAGATAGAAAGTCCGGAAGTAGCTACAAGGAAAGTTTTTATACCTTCGGACTTCGGACTTTCCGACTTTCGGACTACATTTGCACCACTATGACCGCTTCTGAAATACGCAAAGCTTTTCTTGATTTTTTTGCCTCAAAAGGGCATTTAATTGTGCCGAGTGCACCCATTGTTGTAAAAAACGACCCTACGCTGATGTTCACCAATGCAGGTATGAACCAGTTTAAGGATGTGTTTTTAGGCGAAGCACCAGCCAAAGCACCGCGCGTTGCAGATACGCAACGCAGTCTGCGTGTAAGTGGTAAACGTAATGATCTGGAAGAGGTAGGTGTGGATACCTATCACCATACCATGTTTGAGATGCTGGGTAACTGGAGTTTTGGAGATTATTTTAAGAGAGACGCCATTGCCTGGAGCTGGGAATTATTGACCGAGGTTTATAAACTGGATAAAAACCGTCTTTACGTTACCTACTTTGAAGGTGACGAAAAAGAAGGCCTTGAAAAAGATACCGAGACCTACGACCTGTGGAAGCAGTTTGTGGACGAAAGCCATATCCTGCCCGGGAACAAAAAAGATAATTTTTGGGAGATGGGTGAGACTGGTCCGTGTGGCCCATGTTCTGAGATCCATTTTGATAGTCGCCCGGATAATGAACGTGCTGAGGTTAGCGGTGCCACATTGGTAAACGCCGACCATGATCAGGTTATTGAGATCTGGAACAACGTATTTATGCAGTTCAATCGCGTTAAAGATGGTTCGCTGCACCAACTGCCTGCCAAGCATGTGGATACCGGTATGGGCTTTGAGCGTTTGGTGCGCGTGCTGCAGGGCAAAACTTCAAACTACGATAGCGACGTTTTCCAACCGATGATATCTTTCATCGCGGAGAAAAGTGGCAAAGCTTACAATAGCGCAGCCAAACCTGGTGATGAAGATTGGGCTGCTGCCGTAGCTATGCGTGTATTAGCCGATCATATCCGTGCGGTAAGTTTTGCCATTGCGGATGGCCAGCTACCGGCAAGTAATAAAGCCGGTTATGTTATCCGCAGGATATTACGCCGTGCGGTGCGTTACAGCTACCAAACTTTAGGTTTTAAAGAACCATTCTTTAACCAACTGGTGCCTTTGCTGGCTGAGCAGTTTAAAGGTGTGTTTGATGAGCTTTGGGATCAGCGCGAATTTGTGCAGAAGGTGGTTTTGGAAGAGGAAACTGCTTTCTTACGTACACTGGGTCAAGGATTGGAATTATTCAATACAGTATATGATGCTGCGATATCTTTTGCAAAACAAAATGGTGATGAAACGCCTAATCCAGATGTTGCAATAGGCGGTGAAGTAGCTTTTAGGCTATCAGACACTTATGGCTTTCCAATAGATTTAACAGAGCTTTTGGCGCGTGAAAGAGGCATAACTGTTGATATGGTAGGTTACGAAGCTGCTCTTCAAGAACAAAAGACCCGCTCACGCGCTGCTACGGCCATTGATACAGGTGATTGGGTAACTATTAAAGACGATGAATCTGTTGAGTTTACCGGCTATGATGAAACCGAGACCGTTGCACATATTATAAAATACCGTAAAGTTTCGGCTAAAGGTAAAGACCAATACCAGATCGTGCTGGATAAAACACCGTTCTATGCAGAAAGTGGTGGCCAGGTCGGCGATAAAGGTGAACTGGTATTCCCTGATGGTGAGATCATCGATGTTACTGATACCAAGAAAGAGAACGGCTTGATCGTTCACTTTACCGATAAATTGCCGGCTAACCCTGCTGACGCATTAACTGCCATTGTTGATGTGCAACGCAGGCACAGCATCGAGAGCAACCACACAGCAACGCACCTGATGCATGCTGCCATGAAGCAGGTTTTGGGTTCGCACGTTAACCAAAAGGGTTCATTGGTAAATGCAGATTACCTGCGTTTCGATTTCTCGCACTTTGCCAAAGTAACTGACGAGGAGTTGGCGCATATCGAGGCCATTGTAAACGAAAAGATCCGTGAGAACATCGCCCTGAAAGAAGAGCGCAGCGTACTGTACGCAGAAGCTATCCAAAGCGGCGTTACTGCATTGTTCGGCGAAAAATATGGTGAGTACGTGCGTGTGATCACCTTTGATGATAACTTCAGCAAAGAGCTTTGTGGGGGTACGCACGTTAAGGCAACCGGGCAGATCTCATACTTTAAGATCATCTCCGAAAGTGCTGTTGCTGCCGGGGTTCGTCGTATAGAGGCTATTACTGGCGTAGCTGCTGCGGCCTATATCAATCAGCAAAGTATGTTGTTAAACCAGGTACGCGAGTTATTAAAAAATCCAAAGGATATCGCTAAAAGTATCGAAAGCTTGCTGGAAGAAAATGCAAAGCTGAAGAAAGAAATAGAGAAGTCTGTTTTGGAGAAATCATCAGGCTTAAAAGATGAACTGGCTAAAAAAGCACAGGAAATCAACGGTATAAATTTTATCGCTGAGCGCGTAGAACTGCCTAATGCTGATGCGATAAAAAACTTAGCTTACAACCTTAAAGATATCGTTCCGAACCTTTACCTTGTATTAGCTGCTGAAATAAACGGTAAGCCAAATATTACGGTAATGATAGCCGACAACCTGGTTAAGGATAAAGGCTTGCACGCGGGCAATATCATTAAAGAATTGGCTAAAGAAGTTAAAGGTGGCGGCGGAGGTCAGCCGTTTTATGCTACTGCTGGTGGTAGTGATGTCAGCGGCTTAGACAAAGCTTTAGAAAAAGCCAAAAGCTTTATATCATAACATAAAAAGACCGCTCAAAAGGCGGTCTTTTTTATTTAAATATCTTCTTAAGCTTAATGGTGCCCAATGGCGCGGCCATGCCCATGGCCACCACTCTGATGGCCGATTGCGCGTTGATGACCAAAATTTCTTGAGTGCCCGCCGCCAATTGCACGCTGATGTACAACTGTCCTTTGGCGCACTACCGTGCGTTGATGCCCAATAGCGCGCGGATGATTATAAACTCTTGTGCGGGTTACAACCCGGGTATGGCCAATTGCACGCGGGCGGTCATGAGCATAAGCCGGGCGGCCAATTGCGCGAGGGTGGTAGTATCTATCCCTTACAATAACATTTCTTACACCGCGGTAACGCGCATATCTAACCCGGTCATTGGCGTAATAACGATAGGGGTGCGGGCGGTATACCGCTACTTTATACCCATCGTTTATGTTGTAGTAATGGTAACGGGGGGGTAACGAGCTTCTCCATACCCAATTGTTTCCGTTCAAGTAAACGTATTGATGGGTAGGAACATAGTAATAACTGTTAACATCGGGCAGGTAATAATAACTGGCATCGGCATATTCTACGGGTGGGTTCCACGTTCCTATGTTTACATTAAGGCTTACCTGTGCTTTGGTTTGTGTTGCTGATGTGGCAAGGATAAATAATCCGGCCAACATTCCTAAAACTTTGTTCTTCATAGTATCGGTAGTATCGTGCTTAAATTGTTGTGTCGTGTAAATGGACACCACAATAAATGAAAGGTTTAATAAATTGTTTGTCTCAGGCTGCCATCAATTAAAAAAAGCAACCAAAAAATATAAATTAAACTATATTTGAAAGGTTTGAACAATGCTGATCACAGCAGAAAATAATATATGACAGTTTCTGAAAGCAGCGTGAGCGATAAGTATGAACTGGTAGTTGGTTTAGAAGTACACGCGCAATTATCTACCTTAAGTAAAGCATTTTCGTCAGATTCGGCCGCCTTTGGCGCCGAGCCTAATCACCATGTAAGTGCCATATCACTGGGCCATCCGGGCACCTTGCCGCGCATCAATAAGCGCATGGTTGAGTATGCTATAAAAATGGGCCTTGCTTGTAATTGTACTATCAACCTGAATAATACTTTCGCCCGTAAAAACTATTTCTATGCCGATCTGCCTAAGGGTTTCCAAACCACGCAAGATCAGCAACCTATTTGCCTCGGTGGTTTTGTGCCGGTAAAATTGTCAAACGGTACTTCAAAAAATATTGCCATTCATCACATTCACATGGAAGATGATGCCGGTAAGAGTTCACACGATCAGCACGATGAATATTCGCTTATCGACCTGAACAGGGCAGGGGTGCCATTACTGGAGATCGTGTCTCAGCCCGATCTGCGTAGCGCCGAAGAAGCCGGTCAGTTTTTGACTGAGATCCGCCGTTTATTGCGTTTTTTGGAGATCTGCGACGGTAATATGGAAGAAGGAAGCATGCGTTGCGATGCCAATATATCTGTACGCTTAAAAGGTGCGACCGAATACGGTAACCGTTGCGAAGTGGAAAATTTAAACTCCATCCGCAATGTACAGCGAGCTATCGAACATGAGTTTACGCGCCAGATCGGAGTAATTGAAGGTGGTGGGCACATTGATCAAAATACTTTAAACTTTGATGCAAATACCGGTGAAACATCAGTTCTCCGTTCAAAAGAAATGGCCAACGATTACCGCTATTTCCCCGAGCCTGATCTTTTGCCAATTCATATTAGCCAGCAACAGTTAGATACCATAAATGCAGGGATGCCCGCGTTGCCGAATCAATTGTACGATAAATACACCCGTCAACTCAGCCTCTCGGATTATGATGCCGGCGTTATCACCGCCGAAAAGGAGTTTGCAGATTATTTTGAAGAACTGGTAAAGTATACCACTAATTATAAATCGGCCGCTAACTGGATGATGGGTGCAGTACGGTCGTATTTGAATGATAACAACATTAGCATAAATCAGTTAAGTTTAAACCCAAAGGCACTTGCGGGTTTGATAGCGCTTGTTGACGATGGCAAGGTAAATAACACCACAGCGTCACAAAAAATATTTCCCGAGTTGCTTAAAGGTGTTGATAAAACTGCAGAGCAAATAGCTACTGAACTTAATTTACTCATTAGTAATGGTAGCGATGAAGTAGAGGCCTTTATAAAGGCTGCCGTAGCAAAATATCCTGATAAGGTTAAAGAATACCAAAAGGGAAAGAAGGGCGTTTTAGGCTTGTTTATGGGCGAAATCATGAAAAGCTCAAAAGGAAAGATAGATCCGCAAAAAACCAATCAATTGTTGATCAAAGAATTAGAATCTAAATAAACGTATGAAAAAAATATTTGCTGCCTGTGCAGCTTCTGCTGCCGTATTACTGATGGCCGCTTGTAAGGATAATAAATCATTCACTATTAGCGGTACTGTTGACCATGCCGAAAAAGTAAAATTGGTTTATCTGCTTAAAACCGATACCACAGGGATAAGTGTTATTGATTCGACAGCTGTTAGCGGTGGCAAGTTTGAATTTAAAGGCAACGCGCCCTATCAAAACCTTTATAAACTGCGTATGAGTGGTAATATCTTTGACCTGATTGTACAAAATGGCGATGATATTAACATTAAAACGGATTTAGCAGACTCAACCCATGCCTATGAAGTAAACGGCTCAACAGTATCCGAAAAAGTAAGGGATTTTAATAACTTGAGCAACGTTTATGGCGCCAAAAACAGCAAACTGGCAGATGAATACAGCACCAAAGCTGCCGCATTGGGTAAAGAGTCGGATTCGTTGATCAATATTTACCGCCCGCAGTTCCAAAAAAACATAGCTGAATATAGCAGTGAAGTTATCAAATTTGTTGATGCCAATAAAGATAACCTGGCTGGCTTTTTTGCAGCCGCATCGCTTGACAGGTATAAATATGAGCAGCAAATGGTTACCTATGCCGATGGGATAAAAGATAAGTTTAAAGATAACCCATCTGTGCAAGCTTTCATCAAACAGATGGAAGAGATCAAGCCGGTATCAATCGGTCATAAAGCCCCTGAGTTTACATTGAAAGGACTGGATGGTAAAGACATCAAATTAGCCGATTACAAAGGCAAATATGTGATGCTGGATTTTTGGGCATCATGGTGCCAGCCTTGCAGGCAGGAAAATCCCAATGTTGTTAAGCAATATGCAGTTTTTCATCCTAAAGGGTTTAATATATTAGGAATTTCTTTAGACACGGATAAAGCGCCATGGGAAGGTGCAATCAAAGCTGACAAACTAACCTGGTCACATGGCTCTGATCTTCAGCGCTTTGACGGTGCTACAGAACGCTTATATCATATAGAAGCAATTCCTTCAAACTTCATCATTGACCCTAATGGCGTTATTGTAGCAAAAAATATTACCGGCTCTGATCTTGAAGATTTTTTAAAGAGAACATTCAAATAGTCTGAAGCTAAGATTAACTAACTGTTGCTGTTAACAATTTGTTAACACATGCTTAACTATTATCTTTAATTAAGGTTATACTTTTATAGCAAAAATTAAATATACATGAGCAGTTCAAGCAAACAGAAGATCTTAATTGTTGACGACGAACCGGATATTTTAAAACTGATAGAATACAACCTTAAAAAAGAAGGTTATCAGGTATATTCTGCCCGCAACGGACAGGAAGCTGTTGCCGAGGCAAAACGCACCCAACCCGACCTGATAGTACTGGATATAATGATGCCTAAGATGGATGGCATTGAGGCTTGTCGCATAATGCGCACCATGCCCGAGTTTAAGAATACCTTTATGGTTTTCTTGACCGCCCGCAGCGAGGAGTATTCAGAAATAGCTGGTTTTAATGTGGGTGCTGATGATTATATCGCGAAGCCCATTAAACCGCGTGCACTGGTTAGCCGTATCAATGCAATACTTCGTCGTAACGCGCCACCGGAAGAGGTTACTGATAATAAATTGGAAATAGGCGACCTGGTAATTGACCGCGAAGCTTACCTGGTTTACAAAAAAGGCGAGAAGGTTGTATTAGCAAAAAAAGAATTTGAATTACTTTACCTGCTGGCATCAAAACCCGGCAAGGTATACACCCGCGAGGTGATCCTGAAAAACATTTGGGAAGACTCAGTGGTAGTCACCAACCGTACTATTGACGTACACGTGCGTAAACTGCGCGAAAAACTTGGCGACGATTGCGTTTCTACAGTAAAAGGAGTAGGCTACAAATTTGAAGCATAACAAAAAGCCCCCGATAATTATCGGGGGCTTTTTGCATAAATTACATTAAGCTGTTTTCGCTGCACGTTTAACAGCAGTGGTTTTTGCGGAGGCAGTTTTCTCAACCGCAGCAACCTCTTTTTTAGCTTTATCAGTTACTGCTTTGGCTTTTGTAGCTGCTTTTGCCTTTGTGTCTGCAACTTCTTTTTTGGCTTTCTCTGTAACAGTTTTTGCTTTGGTAGCAGCTTTGGCAGTTGTTTCTGCTACAGTCTTCTTAGCGGCGGTTGTCGCTGCCTTTGCTTTTGCGGTTACTTTTTTGGCTGTTTCTGCCGCTTTTTCTTTTATTTCACCGGCTTCTTTTTTTGCCGCTGCGGTGGTGGCAGCAGCTTTTTTAGCAATAGTTGTTTTGGTAGCTGATGCTATAGTTTTGGCCGGATTAGCCTTGCGAGAAGCAGTTGATTTTTTGGCGACAACTTTTGCTTTCAGGTCATCGATCTTTTCTTCAGCGGCGTCTTTAATATCTTCCGCTTTGTCTTTGGTGCCATCCCAAAATTCTTCAATGGTCTCTTTTATTTTTTCAAAGAAGCCTTTTTCTTCGGGTTGTGTTTTTGATGTGCTCATAATGTTTTTTCATTTAGGTGATAGATGCCTGTTTAACATTTGCATAAAGTTTTTGTTTCACAACTTTAACAACCCTGCTCTTCATCAGTAGCTATAGTGATTTTAGCTTATAAAGCGTAGCTTTGCGGCAATGAAATTTCCAAAGTTTGCCGATCTGATATTATATGAAGATGATGATTTAATAGTGGTAAATAAGCCGCCGTTTGTTGCATCATTAGACGAACGTGAAGGGGGGGAGGTTAATATGTTGCGTTTGGCTAAACAATACACCGATGATGCGCAGATATGCCATCGATTGGATAAAGAGACATCGGGCGCGCTGATCATTGCTAAAAACCCGGAGGCATACCGCAACATATCTATGCAGTTTGAACGCCGTAAGGTGAAAAAAGTATATCATGCGGTAATCGACGGAACACATGTGTTTGACGATCTGCTGGTTGATCTACCCATACTAAACGTAGGTAAAAGCAGCGTTACCATTAGCCGCCAGGATGGTAAACGGGCCGAAACCTGGTTTAAATCGCTTAAATACTTTAAACACTATACGTTAGTTGAATGTCGCCCGGTAACTGGTCGTATGCACCAGATACGTATTCACCTGGCTACCCAACGCGCTTCAATAGCAGGTGACGAAATGTATAAGGGGCAGCCGGTATTTCTTTCAAAACTTAAACGTAAATATACACTTGGTAAAGACCAGGAAGAACAACCGATAATGAAACGTTTTGCTTTACACGCGTTTGAGGTTACGTTTAAGCTTCCATCAGGAAACGATATTACTATAAATGCACCATATCCCAAAGATTTTGAGACGTTGTTAAAGCTACTGGATAAATTTGATAGCTAAAAAAAAAGCCCCGTAGCAATACGGGGCTTTTTTTTGGAAAGATTATCTCACATGTGGATCTGGTGGAGTAGTGTCCCTTGGAACTCTTGCTGCGTTGGCTTTCGGATCTGGTGGAGTAGTGTCCTTTTTACCTTTAACAGCAGCTACACCGCTACTAAAACCTTGTTTTGCAGGGGTGGTATTGTCTTTTTGGCAAGAGTAAATGCCTACTACAACAATAGCTAAAACAGCGTAAAAAACTTTTTTCATGTGTTATAATGGTTGTATAATTAAACGTAAACTTAGTTTATTTCTCCTGTATACGGAAGAGTGAATTTATAGGTTGCCTTTTAAATACTTTATTTGTTTTTACGAAAGGCAAACGTATTTTTATCGAAAATATAGCGGATGCTCAACAGGCCTGTTTTTCTCGTTGTTTTGTTTGTTTTTTCCTTTT
>JAESTD010000323.1 GCA_016763755.1 Mucilaginibacter sp. | reverse complement strand
GATGCCCCATAACACCTTTTGGGAACTGATTTTGAAATATACCGCGATTTTTTTCACCGTCGCTTTTTCCGGCTTAACAACACGTTCCCGTTATTCAACTTATAAAGTTATTCCCTTAAATTAACTCTTTATGACCAAGTATCAGGTGCAGCATACAAACGGTACTTCTGTAAGCGGCGAGGTGCGCAGTATCCTGTATAAACCCAAATGATCACTCAACGGCAATGATTTGTCCTCATTGACGGTTACCGGTTTTACAAGCGCAGTTTTAATCGCCGCCCCGGTATCTTTATCCAGGTTTAACGAGATGCTATCAGCCATTTCGTTCTTGATATTGTTCACATTATTAATGTGCTCGGCAACATTCCGGATGTAACCGAAAACTTCCACGCAGACCACACTCATGGCGGCATCTTCGGGCAAACCGTAACGATAGAGCATGTCCTCAACAGCGACGTTGTCCCATGATCCTTCGGCGTACTTAACGGCTTCAAGGCTTTGCGCTTGCTGCTGGTTTTTTTGAAGCCCTGATAATATGATCTTCGACGGCGAAAAGCCAAGGGATCCGGGATCAAAATCAAGCGGGCCGGTTGTTAATCCATGATGGCTGTTTCCGATAGGTTGTACGGTTAGTTTTTGCTCGTCGAGTAAAATATTTCGGTACCCTTTGCCATCAGCCTGCCTCACCTGGGCGTATAAAAGCGCCCAGATCGATGTGCGTGGTGGGTTTGAAGTAACATTGCGGCCATTGCTTACAGCCATGGCGAAGGGTGCGCTTACACCAAGCTGTTTATCGTCGCGGGTAACCGTGCACAATAGGGTTGGGGCAGGATGCTGAAGCCCGGTGAGCCTGAACGGCCGGCCAAATCGCCCTTGCGCGGTGCTCCATAAAGCGTCTGTGTGCCCATATCTGAATTCATAGGTGTGGAAGCCAAACAATTCCGCACTCTCAGGATGCATCCCTTCAGGCAGCGGGAGTAAGTAGAAATGCCGCCCGTCATCAGTAGATTTTTCCATCTTTTGCATCGCCTTAAGCCCTGCATGATCGTGGGCGGAATCCGGCGTGATTACCCGGATGTATTCCGGGTCGACCGGTAGTGGCGGTTCTTCTTTTATTTCAAATAAAGAAGGTTGATTATTACTCAGTAACTGATCGGGAGCATAGGCCAGTTGCCGTGCAAATATTTGGTCCCTGCTGTCATCAGGCGCATTTTCAAATTCGAGCCATAAAAAACGCTTCCTTGCTTCGGTATATGAATATTTATCGTTACGCACGTACGGCGACAAGGCTATGCCGGCACCTATCACCTTAGGTATTTGATGAGGGTTGATGGTAGCAGGTAGCAAAATATTGCGTGTTTCAAAGGATTCGGCATTTTGCACCCCTTCCAGTTTAAATTTAGGCGTGATCTGATATTGGGCCAATATAGTATTCGGCAATTTACCAGCCTCAGGAAGCGGATCAAGCACGTCAATAAAAATAATTTTGGTGTATTCCCGGTGTATCAAACCGTCGTCGCCTTCCTGTATGGCCTGGAAGGGCGCTATTCGTTTTAATTCGAGGCTACCGATCGAGGTATAGTCTTTAATACCTTGTAATTTATCTATCCTGTCTTGAAAATCTACCGGGTTATTCTCTAAACTCTTTTTCCGCGCGATGTCAAAGGCGAGGGTGTTAAGCCCATCCCAGGCCCAGTCTCGTTTAACGGTGAGGCTGGTTACCACTATCCAGTGATGTATCAACTCATTTTTGCCGGCAAAGGTGATGCTGCTGTTATCGGGGCTCAGGGTATGCCGTATCAAATTGCTGCACCAGAACTGCAGGCGCTCGCCTTTGTTGGCTGTCAGCGTCATGTTATTGCTATTTACATCCAGTTGTTTGGCTAAGCGCTGTACAATTGATGGCATCCCTTCTGCAACAGGCAACACCTGTTTTACGCCAACCTTACCGGTATAAACGGGTTGCGGATCGGGCTGCAGGTAAATAGCCTGTAATTGCTTAGCCGCGTTTGCTGTCTCAAACAACTCCGGCTCAGCTAAGCTATCCTTGCGTGTCTTGATAACCGTAACTTTTCCGTAACGGCTATCCAGGTCTGGCTTATCAGATATGTAGCCCCAGTAACTCTCATTCCCTTCGCAAACGGCTCTTAATGATATGCGGATATTGCGGTTAGTAGGCAGGATGAGATTCCCGCTATCAGCGCCTATGGTAGCGTTATCATCAGCATTATTAAAAGGGTTGTGATCAGCACCAGCAAGGTTTAATGACGCGTAATCTTTATAAGTAAACGTAAGCGCAAGCTCGCTTTCATACTCCGAATCAAATTTCCTGGTAGTGTTATAAAGGGTAATATAATTCTCTTTACCATCATCGCTGGCCAGGTTGTCCATTTGTAAGGTTTCTACTTCTACCTTAATGGCAACGCTTACTACGTCCGGGTCGGCGAGACCTATCTGTACATTAACTTTGGGGCCACCCGGCACATAGGCTGCCAGTTGACTGGCAACAGAGGCCTTTAATAACGTAACGGGGTCAGTGTATTTATCAGTATAAGCCACAGCAGGGTAACCTATCAGCGGCCGCTGCACGATCAACATATCCCCTTTAAAATTCAAATCATCAGTAGAATGTTCAATTACTTTAACGCCTGCCCCAGCTGCGCCCGGCACTTCATCTTTTATACGCAAAGCGTAAGGCGCCACATAACGTTTAAACGGAGTAGTCGCCTGGTTACTGAGTGTCTGGGCCGAAGGGGATTGTTTTTCACCGGGGCCGCCACCACTGATATCGGTTAAACGTATCCTGAAGTTGTAAGAATGGCCATATTTCAATTTAGTGCTTATATCTTTTGCCTTGTAAGTATCACTTATTTTAACGCTCCTGTCTTCGGGTTTCTCTGTACCAATGGCGGGATTATTAATACCGTTGGTCCATTTCAGTGCATTTTGGTTTTGATAGATCTCGGCTGCGGTTTTATCCGGCAATACTAAAGAGTGATCGTTCCAGTTTGCAAAATACATCGGCAACCAATAATTGGCAGCGGTTGCCCCATACAATTTTACTGGGTATACCTGGAAGGGCAGCTCGCCTTCATACTGGCCAATGTCGATATTTTCCAGCAGCATATTGCCATTGCTTTTCACTGCGGTGACGCTTTCCCAATTATTTTCGGGAGGTGCTGTGCCAGCCGGTGGCCCAGCGGCGGGTGCACCTTCCTCTGTGGCAGCGTCGTACTTCACATCAATGTGATAACCCATTACACCCAGCGGGGCGTCCAAACGGTCGGCGCCGCTGTTTACGCTGTTATCTTTAGCCAGCTGGCGCAGGTACCATATCAGGATCTGCTCATCATCCCAGCCTAATCTAATGCCCATTTCCTTTTGCGGATGGAAGCCATCTTGTTCCTCAGCTAATAAATTGCCGCTTACCGGTTGATTAGCGTGTACGATCTTTGCAAATCCATCGCTGTAAGCGGCGGCTTCTATGTAGAGATCATCGTAAGTGCCGGTTGCGGTGTCACCATTTTTAACAACCGGAAATAACACCGCCGCAAACAAATTTCTGGCAATGTATTTACCATCTGCGCCTTTTTTTAGTGCCGGGATACGGGCAGCGTATCGCTTAATAAATACGTCATCAGTGCCGCTTAATGATTTATTTTGCTCGGCAGAATAAGTTGTGCCGTTAGCGATATCGATGTATAACCAACCGCCTTTTTAAAATCTCCATCTTTTAGTTTTACAGTGGTTTTATACAGTAAACCGGCCTTCCCGGCCATTAAAGGCTGGCGCAACAAATGCGCGTACACTTTACCCCAGCTGATGGTATCGGTTACGGGAACATTTGCCGGCGGCACATTATCGCGCATAGCGCAATGGTAGCTGTCGTCGGTTACGGCATTTCTAACCCGTGGCGAATTAAAATTAAAAGCAGCCTGGTAACTTTTTGGCAAATATTTTTTTACCGATGATGATGCATCTTCCGCAACCGGCGCCCTGTGTTCTGGTGATTGCGCAGGGTTATCATTGCTTAAATTGTCATCAACATTAAAATATTTTGGTTTGCCTGCAGTATCCTTGGCATCTTTTAATGTTTGGTAAATGGCTTTAGCCTGGGTTGAAAAGGTTACCGATAGCGCTTCGGCATGTTCCTGATCAGGTAGTTTGCCCGCAAATTCATCGGGATTGTTACAGATAACCGCGTTAAAGACAGGTTTTGCATCTGCAAAAGCCGTTGCCGTACCGGCAGCAGAAAATATTGTATTTACCGGTTTTATAGGATTGATGTTCCGGGGTATGAATAAAAAATTGAGTGATAAATTCCCGTCTGCGTCAATACTCTGCGGGAATGCCATCAATGTAAACCGGGTATTTTTAAAGTTTGCCATGATATGATATTGCTTAACTTTTTTAAATCTGATTTTTTGAGCTTATTTAAGCGATCTGCCTGGTTTCCTGCCAGCTTTCGTGGAAACTGATATCGATAACCAGGAAGATGCTGATATCCAAGCCAAATGATACGCTTGCCTGGCAGTTGGTAGGTTTGCCCGGGCCTTCTTTAATGATTGCACCCTTAGCTTCTATAGTAATGGTTACCCCAACAATGCCGCCCAATATTTCTGCATGACCACGGAACAGCAATATGGCTGTTACAATGACTTTTTCGCTGGAATCCACATAGATCTCTACACCTACCATGAACAGGATACTTACGTTTCCGATCACCGGTAAACCCACACCTATTTGCGCCCCGAAGCCAAATTTCATGGCAACGGAGATAAGCGGGCTGGTATCTGCAGCAATTTTCAGGTCAACGTTACCAACGGCATATATGGTACCTACGCCTACGCTAACGCACATTACCTGCAAGCCACCGTGGAATTTGAAGAATGCACCGGCGGTTGGTAAAAGTTGTTTAGGGTCGGTAGTTACCTTAAGTGCAGCGTTAAAGTAAAAGCCAAGGCCCATACTGGCCTCCAATTTAAGCGGCGTTTGCGGTGATTCATATAAGGCTCCAAGCGGGAAACGCACCAGCGGGATATCTTTTGAGGCTTCGTATTTATACTCCCAGATATTGGCGTTATTGCTCATGGCTACTTTAAGGCCTTTTTGGAAAGCATCTTTATAATCGCCCTGACTTAATGCCGATAAGATCTCGAGAATTTTGATCACCGGCTCAAGCGCATCGCTGAACTTGATCTCGGGCGACGGTAGGATGCTGTCGTTTTGCGTATCGCCAACCATTGTTTCGTCCCCGCCGTAGTTTGATTCCTGACCCTTCTTAGAATTGAAATTCCCGTTGATGGTCATTAATCTTTCAAAGGGACCAAGATCAACCACCATGGCCATATTGTTCATGCGCGCTTTCCATTGGTCGGTAAGCTTTTTCGCAAGGAAATCTACATCATAATCAAATTTCCCTTTATAGGTTTTTTTGCTGTTGGCGGCGTACTCAACATAAATCCTTAAACCCTTGGTTTTAACCAGTTCATATTCAATCGATGGTAAGTCAAATTTGAAAACCTTATCAAGTACGTCGTTTCCTTTTTGTTTGATCAGTTTAAATCCTTGGTCAACCAGTTTATCTGCCTGGATCTTCGGTTTAACGATCGATAATATTTCAAAAACCTGTTTGCCTGCATCTAACACATTTGCGGCGCCGTCTTTTACCTGTTCAAATGCGTTTAATGCATTACCAAGGTCATCCGTTCCGGTAATTAATGGTATGGCGGTTCCCAGATCACTTACTGCAGTTCCGATATTCGGAAAAATACCTTTTGTGTTCAGCAAGCGGTAAGCATCTGCCAGTAAAGGAGGAGTTTTGCTTAAAAGTGAGTCGAAGCCAATTTTATATACAGGGGTTAAAAAGAGAACCTTTTGTGTACTGAGATTCTGCAGAAAACCGAAGTTGATGGTAGTTGCATCCGGGAGTTTCAGCAATTCTGTCGGGTTGGCTATCCTTACGAGGTTAGCGGCATCTGCCGCATTAGCGAGTTCGTCTTTAGCCGGTTTGCCAATGCGGATCAACGGTACCGACATACTCTCTGGCAATGGCGTAACTGTTCCGTCTGCGGCAGAGTGTGTCACCATGCTCCAACTGCCTTCTTTAGGTAGCACTACCGAACCTCGTGCAGCAGCCACAAAAATTGGGGAATTTGAGGAATCGGTACTGTTATTTACATCAACCCGGTTTACTTTCATGAACTGCAGGGTGCCTGCAATCTGAAGGGTACAGTTGATCTGACCACCGATCGAATTGTTCTGCGACATCAACAACGACCGGAATATTTCTTTGGTGATTGGCGTGCCCCGTGGCTGCAATTGTACAAAGCCTAAAACGCCTTTAGACGGCACGCGGTTGTTTGCGCCGGCACCTTCCACTACATTCTCAATCTCAATATCGGCATCAAAGGTTAAGCCCTGTAGCGTTGCTGTATCTGTATAAGCTGTGCCTATAAAGGTTTCTTCTTTATTGGTAACGGAATTGAAAATTATGTCACCGGGATTGATTTTTATAGGCTCGGTGTGCGACAGGTCATTTTCACGGATATTTCGGATGTTATATAACCCTTGAACAACACCTTTATGAATTTCGTAAGGATTATTATCCCCTTTAACACCAAAGTAAAATTTACCATCGCCCTCAGCCTGCCAGCCGCTGTCTATCCGCCCTAAAAAGCCATTGCTGAGCCTAAAGATAGTAATGGTTCGTACCACAAAGATACCCCATGGGTAGATAACGCTTTTAACCTGTACCACTTCATGCGCTGTACGCCCGGTAGCCACGTTGAATGTTGCCTGGCTGGTTTCAGCAAAAGCAGCGTTTTTATTATGCCAGTCGCTAAATGCACTGGCGCCATAACCACTAAGTCCTATTCTTTTTAAAGGCACCCCGGGCCGGCTTTTGTCCTCAGGGTTAGCCGGTGGTTTGCCAAATTCACCGTTAAATATATTTTCTACGCTTGCGCCAAGTGTGCTTGCGTTTGTAAGTTTGCCATACATATCCTGCACGTTAACGAGCTGGAATGTGTATCCCTGGAATAAATTGTCTTCCGGTTTTAAAGAAGAGCCTGCCGTAAGTTCAAGTTGTAAGCCACCGTGTATGTACTTCTCAAAAAGTGGTTTTACATTTTTGATCTGCGGCTTTGTGTTTTGGGCGGAGTTATTATCCAGCAGCGTAACGGCCAGCATCCCGAATGGCAGGTTAAAGATGGCATAGGTTTTACCATCTTTTCCCGCTTCGTACATCTGCTCGAGGTACTTGGCCATCGGGATAGGCGACAGTGCTACATTTTCCGCGCTTAGGTTGCCGATGCGGGTGGCAAATCCATCATCTGGATAATAGTTCCAGCCAGCAGGAGGGTCTTCTGTATGCCCCGGATACTTCGGCTTTGGCCACGCAGGCGGGGTAAGGTTCAGTAAAGGTTCCCAAGCGATCTGCGGTACCGTAAAAGCGCGGGCGTTACGGCCGGGGGTTACCACGTTTAAGCCCTCTACCTGTATAGGCAGCATCGTGCCGCTATTTTGGCCATCCCGGCTGTCAATATTGTAAAGCCTTAAGAGATTAAAATTATTTTCGTTACCACCCGTGTAGGCCACACCCATCTGGTTGGCTTTACTGCTAACATCCAACAGGCTAAAGGATTCAAAATTTAAGGGGTCTCTGGGGACGTAGGTTTGTCTGGTCGCCTCTAAACTGAACGCAGTATTTGAAATAAAAGCGCCACGACTTCCATCAACAGTATTTTTAGCAGTACCAGTCTCCGGATCGTTGGTGATGATCTTTGATTTTGTAAATATCTTGCCGATACTTTTAAAACTATCAGTAGTTTTTACCGGGATACTAATTTTTTTATTTGGTATAAATGGGGTTGTTTGTGGAGCTTCAGCTTGTTTTTTGGTTTTTGGCGCTTTAATGATTGTTTGAGGCTGCGGCAGCGGGGCGAAAAGGAACGATACTCCCACAGCATCAGAATCGTTTGTTTTTTTATGCCACTTTACATGAGCTACAAGCCACACCCAAACCAAACTTGCGTTATTATTATATTTGGCATAAGGATTTACAAACTGGGCTTTTAAATAACCCAGATTGGCTGCGTAGGGATCGGGCAATGTTGGCAGATAATAAAGTAATCCAAAGG